>JAOPVX010000111.1 GCA_025965975.1 Mycobacterium sp.
GTCGTGGTTCACTGCGTTCACCACTGGCAGGACCGTCGGTCGTGGTTCACTGCGTTCACCACTGGCAGGCCCGTCGGTCGTGGTTCACTGCGTTCACCACTGGCAGGCCCGTCGGTCGTGGTTCACTGCGTTCACCACTCGATGCCCTTCTGGCCCTTTCGGCCCATGTCCATCGGGTGCTTGACCTTCGTCATGTCGGTGACCAGGTCCGCAACGTCGAGCAGCTGCTGGGGCGCGTCGCGGCCGGTGATGACGACGTGCTGCGTGCCTGGCCGCGACGTCAGCACCTTGACTACCTCCTCGATGTCGACCCACCCCCACTTCAGCGGATAGGTGAACTCGTCGAGCACGTAGAAATCGTGCCGCTGCTCGGCCAGCCGGTGGGCGATCTCCGCCCAGCCGTCGGCGGCGGCGCCAGCATGGTCGACCTCGGTGCCGTGCCTGCGCGACCACGACCAGCCCGAGCCCATCTTGTGCCACTCCACAGGGCCGCCGACCCCGTGCTCGTCGTGCAGGCGGCCCAGTTCACCGAACGCGGCTTCCTCGCCCACCTTCCACTTGGCGCTCTTCACGAACTGAAAGACGGCCAAGTCAAAGCCCTGGTTCCAGGCCCGTAGTGCCATGCCGAACGCCGCGGTCGACTTGCCCTTGCCCGCGCCGGTGTGCACGGCGAGCAGCGCAGCGTTGCGCCGACCGCGGGTCGTCAGGCCGTCGTCGGGGACGGTAAGCGGTTGGCCCTGTGGCATCGAAGTCTCCCTACGCGGCGGTGCGATCCGCCTGGGACGTGACCAGCGCCGTTAGCGCCGCAGCGCGCAAATGCGCCAACCGCACTGCAGGCGCGCCGAGATAGCCGGCCAGTTGCTCGGCCAAACCCAGTCGAACGTGCGAGGTTTCGCAGTCCACTACGACGGCGGCCGCGCCCTCGGCGACCAGTCGCGCCGCGGCCACCCGCGCGCGGCCCAGCGGGTCCGGTCCGCCGGTGGCACGCCCGTCGGTCAGTATTACGACCAGGCTGCGCCGTGCCCGGTCACGCGCCTTCTCGCGCACCACCACATCGCGGGCGGCCAGCAAGCCCTGCGCCAGTGGGGTTTTCCCACCGGTGTCAAATCGGGCCAGCCGGCGGCCCGCGATGTGCACCGACGATGTCGGCGGCAACAACAACTGGGCGTCCTGCTGCCGGAACGTGATCACTGCCACCTTGTCGCGGCGCTGATACGCGTCGCGCAGCAGCGATAGCGCCGCCCCGCTGACCGCCGACATCCGGTCGCGCGCGGCCATCGACCCCGAGGCGTCGACGACGAAGATCACCAGATTGCCTTCGCGGCCTTCCCTGATCGACCGGCGCACGTCGTCCGGTTGGGGTCGAGGCCGGCCAGGGCGGCGCTGGCGACCGGCGGCCGCCAGCAGTGTTCCGAACACGTGTACGCCGTGACCGGCGCCGCGTTCGGCGGTAGCCGAGATCGCCTTTCCGGTGCGGTTGCGAGCACGCGACCGGCGGCCAGGAGCGCCCTCTCCGACACCGGGCACCACCAGCGCCCGCGTCCGGAACACGGGCGACGGCGCCGCGCTCGGTCGGGACAGAGAGCTCGAATTTCGCTGCGGAACAGGGTTTTCCGATCCTGACTCCGACTCGCCGCCGCCGGGCGGGTCCGGGTGTGGGTCTGGCTCCTGGTCCTCGGCGGATTCGGCCGCCGCAGCCATCGCCTCGTCGAGCATGTCCGGGTCAAGCCCTGGGTCGTCGAACGGATCGCGGCGGCGCCGGTGCGGCAGCGCAAGTTCCGCGGCCACCCGAATGTCCTCCTCTGCCACTGCATCGGCCGCACGCCACGCGGCGTGCGCGACGGCCGTGCGTGCTACCACCAGATCGGCCCGCATCCCGTCGACGTCAAAAGCCGCGCACAGCGCCGCGATGCGCCGTAACTCATTGTCCGGCAAGCAAACAGAGTCGACCGATGCTCGCGCCGCGGCGACGTGACGCACTAGCTCGGCATCCGACTCGGCGTATCGCTCGGCAAACCCGACGGGATCGGCTTCAAAGGCCATCCGCGCCCGGATGACGTCGGCACGAACGTCGACGTCACGGGAGGCACGCACATCGACGGTCAGCCCGAACCGGTCGAGAAGCTGCGGCCGCAGTTCGCCCTCTTCGGGGTTCATCGTGCCGATGAGTACGAAGCGGGCCTCGTGGCTGTGCGAGACACCGTCGCGCTCGACGTGCACGCGGCCCATTGCGGCGGCGTCAAGGATCACATCGACAAGGTGGTCGTGCAGCAGGTTGACCTCGTCGACGTACAGGAGTCCGCGATGCGCGGCGGCGAGCAGACCTGGTTCGTAGACGGTGACGCCCTCGGACAGTGCACGCTCGAGGTGCAGGGAGCCGAGCACCCGGTCTTCGGTAGCTCCCACGGGAAGCTCAACCAGCCTCGCTGGGCGAGCGGAGCCTTCAGCGGCGTGCGGGGCGTCTGGGCAGTCGGGGTCGGGGTGTTCGGGATCGCAGGAGAAGCGGCAGCCGTCGGCCACGTCGACCGTGGGCAGGATCTCGGTCAGCGCCCGCACGGCGGTGGACTTGGCCGTACCCTTCTCGCCCCGGATCAGCACCCCGCCGATCGCGGGCGAGACCGCCGCCAGCACCAGCGCGAGCTGCAGATCGTCCATCCCGACGACAGCGGTGAACGGAAAGCCATTCGACAGAGCAGACCGCATCGGCGGCGATTCCCTTCGTCCAGCGGGTGTCCACGCCCGCTCCGGCACTCGGCACACCGGAACGCTCGGTGAGCGGTCGGCGGACGGCAGCAGATGTCCTGGCTTCCGGGCCTCGCGAGCACCCGGTCACAGTGGCGGGACCGCCTCGGAATCCTGGCTCAGCCAGTCACCGGTGTTCCTCCACTGCCGTCGCAGCGATCATGACACACG
>JAOPVX010000132.1 GCA_025965975.1 Mycobacterium sp.
TAGCCCCAGTTTCCGCCGTAGCCCCAATTCCCGCCGTTGTCCCAGCCTCCACGGTCGCCCCAGTCGCCACCATCGCCGCCATGGCCCCAATGGCCGCCGTGGCCGTCTAGTTGCCACCCCGCAACAACGGGTGCAGATGGTGCGGCGCTCGCGACGCCCGCACCCAATCCAACGGCGGTGAACCCCAGCACGCCGGCGAACGCGACTCCGGCCGCAATCTTCTTCAGAAACATTGCCCAGCTCCCTTTCCCCAACCTCTACGAGTTGCAACGGGGGCTCGCCTCAATTCATGCCAACGGTCGGCGATTTGGTGCGCTCCACGACCGGGGCGTGGACGGTGCTGCCACCGGATCACTGCCCACCCGGGCAGCCCTTGACGCCAGGCCCATCTGCCGCATCTCGAACCGGCGCGACTGGCGGACAGGGGACCGACGACGAGATCCTCGCGGCGAGGAGGTCGGCGCGGTCGTGAGCTCGGTTCCCCCTTACGAATTACGCCCGGCCTGGATAAATGCTGATAGCCGTCGTGCGATGACCTGTGAATGCGCGCCTCGTCGCGCGTTCGCTTCAAATCGCCACCATCGGGCGGACGTCGTACGATGCCGAGATTGGCGAGGGAGGCTGATCAACCAATGACGGAGACTGACCCGGACCCGGAGACCACGCAGTGGTTCAACACCGACGGCGGCCGGACAATAATCGGCGCGGCCATTGTCGCCGCGTTCATGGTCATCGTGGCGACCGTGGTTCTCGTCGGGGGCCAGGCCAACCAATCTCCACAGAATGAGCAACCGGGTCCGGCCACCACCGCATCGACACCGGCCCCGGCTCCGCCCGCTCCCCCGACCGCCAGCCCGACCACTGCGGCCCCGGCGCCCCCATTGACGACGACGACCAGGACGCCGACGACCTTGATCGCTCCGCCCAGCAAGCCGTACACGCCTCCTTACACCAATGCGCCGAGCCCTGCCGCACCCGCCACCGCGCCGAACTCAGCGGCCCCGGCCACGACCTCGGCAGCACCGTCTACGGCCTCGGCACCGACCACGACCCTGCCGGGGCCCTCGCTCAACGTCATTCGGACTCGAAGCGATCGTGAATGATCGTGAACGATCCGGTGTATAACCGCCCTCGAAGTTTGCTGCGGAGTGCGGTAACTTCCCTGACATGCGGCTAGCCGGCGCCTTCTTCGCAGACCGTGCGGAGGTTGTGGACGACATGCTCAACGTCGAGGGCGGCCTCTGGGCGACGACGGCGGTCCCGGCACGCGCTGCGGGTTTCGGATGCAGCTGTGTCGTGCTGTGCGATACCCGACGACGCGACGTGGGCACCGAGTACACGTCGCACATCGATGCGGCCGGCCCGACCGGACAGCGCCGGGCGCCGGCGCGGTCGACGCGGTTTCGGCTCCCCAGCGCGATGAAGTTCATGGTCCTGACCCAAATAGCCCTGCCCATCGAAGCCAACGGCGGGCGACACGTCTGCAGCTTCCGGCTGCAAGGACGCCACGAGCGATTCGACATTCCGTTGGATATCGTCGTCGGATGACTCGTCGCGCTGCGGCGAAATCCCGTCCCGGAAAACGTTCATTGACCACTGGCCACCCGTTAGGCTTCGCGGAGGCCAACCGGTCATGACGACCTAGGGGTGGGACATGATTCGCGAACTTTTTGCCGCCGCCGCGATCGCGGGCGCTGCCGTCGCCATGGCGCCCGTCGCCGTCGCCGACGGCGGCGACAACATGTACTTCGACCAGCCTGGGCACTACGCCACAGACGTGCCTGGCATGAATTACGACGCCCACCTCAACGCGCCGTGCGACAACATGGACTTCTTCACTTTCGGCCGCGGCCCCGGCGGTGAGGCACTGCAATGCCGGTGGATCGCCAACCAATGGCCGCCCATCGACACCGGCTTCTGGGTATCCACCTACCAGTTGTTCGGGGTCAAGGACATCGGCGCGCCGTGTCCCAAGCCGCAGGCCGCGGCCCAGGCCCCCGATGGTCGTCCGCTGCTGTGTCTCGGCGAGCAGGGCTGGCAGCCCGGCTTCTTCACCCGCGAGGGCTTCTTCCCTGGCTGACCGGGCCGCACCGGCGTGACCGGACCTGCCACAATCCCGGGTCCGCCGGCTACCCGCGCAGCGTCCGACTCGGTGGGGTGCCGAACGCTTGCTTGTAGACCATGCTGAACCGGCCGGGATGGCCGAACCGCCATCGGCAGGCGATCTCCATCACCGTGTCAACGGCGGGGTCGGCGGCCTGTAGATCGCGGTGCGCCTTCTCGAGGCGCACCGCGCGCAAATACTCCAGCGGCGTCGTGCCCAGATGGCGGCGGAATGTGTACTGAACCGAGCGCGGGGTGACGCCGATCGCCGTTGCGATATCGCCTAGCCCGATATCCCGGTGAGCGTTGTCGTGAATGAACGCGGTTGCCCTGCGCAACGTCGGGGGTTGCGCGGCAAACGTTTCGGCAGGGTTGCGCATTTGCCCGTCGGTATACCCGAGGACCGAGATCCCAAACCGCGCCGCCGCAGGCTTCAACCCTGACACGATTTGGCCCATGACCGAACGCATCGAAGTCCAGCGCACCATCACCGCACCTGCGGCCGACATCTTCGCGGTCCTTTGCGACCCGCAGGGCCACGTCGCGATCGACGCCTCCGGCATGTTGCAGGATGCCGACGGCGGTCCCGCGCAAGCCGTCGGTGACAGCTTCGTCGTGCACATGGACCGCGAGGCGCTCAACGACTACCCGATGGGCAAGTACGACGTCACCGTCACGATCTGCGAGTTCGACAAGGACCGGCTGATCGGATGGACGATCCTGGGTCAGATCCGGCCGCAGATCGGGCACATCTACGGCTATCGGCTCGAGCCGGCCGACGGCGGCACTCTGGTCACGTCGTTCTACGACTGGTCCGACATCGACCCGAAGTGGCGCGACGCCAACATTTTTCCGGTCGTGCCCGAGAGCGCACTGCGCGCGACCCTCGGCATCCTCGATCGCACGGTGCGCCGCGGATATCCCCGCGGCTAGACGCACCCGCAGGCGTCAATCATCGGTTGACGAACCGGCTGCCGTCAACCTAAGGTTGACGCATGACCGCAAAGTTCGCCCACCCCGTCCGCCTCGACGACCTCATCGACGTGATCAAGGCGGTCCACGACGAGCCACTCGATCAGCTCACCGACGCGATGCTGGCCGCCGAGTCCCTTGGCGAGATCGCCGACCACCTCATCGGCCACTTCGTCGACCAGGCGCGCAAGTCCGGGGCGTCGTGGACCGATATCGGCAAGTGCATGGGTGTCACCAAGCAGGCCGCGCAGAAGCGGTTCGTCCCCAAGTCGCCCATCGATGCGGGCGCGCTCGACCCGAACGCCGGCTTCGGCCGGTTCACCCCACGCGCGCGCAATGTCGTCGTGGTGGCGCAGAACAAAGCCCACGAAGCCGGCAACAACGAGATCCACACCGCCCACCTCCTGCTTGCCTTGTTCGCCGAACCGGAAGGACTTGCGGTGAAGCTGCTCGCCAGCCAGGGCGTCGACGCGCAGGCGGTCGCCGCGGCGGTCACGCTGCCGCCCCGCGTCGACGATGTGCCTGCGCTGATCCCGTTCAGTCCTGCGGCGAAAAAGGTGCTGGAACTGACCTTCCGCCAAGCACTCCGGCTCGGCCACAACTACATCGGCACCGAGCACATTCTGCTGGCGCTGCTCGAAGCCGAGGAAGAGGATGGTGCGTTACACGGACTCGGCGTCGACATGGACCGAACGGGAAGCGAAATCGTCAGCGTCCTCGAGTCACTGATCACGCCCGGGTCGGACTGAGCGATCTCACATCCGAGCAGGCCGCCGCGTCTTCATGATGTGAGGGTGCGACCGTTCGAGGACGTGGTGGCCGAGCATGGCGCCACGGTGCTGCGGGTCTGCCGCGCCGTCGTCGGCCCCGTCGACGCCGAGGACGCCTGGTCCGAGACGTTCCTGTCGGCGCTGCGCGGCTATCCCGCCCTGCCCGCCGACGCCAACATCGAGGCCTGGCTCGTGACGATCGCTCACCGCCGCGCCATCGACGTCGGACGCGCCCGCTCACGCCGCCCCGTCCCAACCGATACCCTGCCCGACCGCCCCGCCGCCCACGCCGACCCGGCCGCACGCGACCCCGACCTGTGGACCGCGCTAGGACGGCTGCCCACCAAACAACGCCGGGCGGTGGCATACCACCACATCGCCGGCCTGCCGTTCGCCGAGATCGCCGAACTGCTCGGCAACTCCCCCGCCGCCGCGCGCCGCGCCGCCGCCGACGGACTCAGAACACTTCGCAAGCACTACCGTGAGGACGAAACCGCATGAACACCAACCTTTTTGACGCCTTGGCCACCGACGAGGCCGCCACTCTCACCCGGCTGCACCAGCGGCTGGAGCACGACGCCAACACCGCCGACATGCTCGACGTCGCCTACCGCACCATCGACACGCCGGTCGGCGCGCTGCTGCTGGCGGCCACCACCGTCGGGCTGGTCCGGGTCGCCTACGACGTCGAGGGCCACGACGCGGTGCTGGCCAAACTGGCCGACGCGGTGAGCGCACGCATCCTGCGCGCCCCGGCCCGGCTGGACACGGTGGCACGGCAGATCGACGAGTATTTCGCCAAGCGGCGCACCACCTTTGACATCCTCGTCGACCTGCGACTGACAGACGGCTTCCGCCGCAACGTCATCGAACACCTCCGCGACATCGCCTACGGTCACCGCGAGAGCTATGCCGCGGTCGCCGCGGCCCTCGGCAGCCCAAAAGCCGTGCGCGCAGTCGGCACCGCCTGCGCCAACAACCCGCTGCCGGTGGTGATCCCCTGCCACCGCGTCGTGCGGTCGGACGGGTCGACGGGCCAGTACGTCGGCGGGCCGCTGGCCAAGTCGACGCTGCTGGACCTTGAGGCCGCCTGAAACCGGGAATGAAAGCCCGGGCGCCGCGGTGGACCGCCGCGGTAGAACTAGAGACATGAAACTCAACGACGCCGCCCACGCGCTCATCGGGGACGGCACCGACGCGACCCTGGTAACGCTCAACCCCGACGGCAGCCCTCAGGTGACCGTCGTGTGGATGGCCCTGGAGTCCACGCCGGATGGCGATGAGCTCGTCTCCGCTCACCTGACCGAATACCAGAAGACCCGCAACATTCGCCGTGACCCGCGGGTGGCGGTCACGATCCTGTCCACCAAGCACCCCGGGCAGCAGACGCCCTACCTGGCGGTCACCGGGACGGCCAGGATCGTCGAGGGCGGCGCCCCGGCGCTTCTCAAGAAGCTGGCCAAGGCGATGTTGGGCTCCGACGAGCACTTCCCACCGCCCAATGCGCCGGAAGGTTTGCTTACCCGCGTCCGGATCGACAAAGTGGGCGGCTCCGACTCCTGGGCGTCCTGACGACCAACCCGCTGTAACACGTTTCAGTTTGTGCCATCATGCGTTGATGCGCCGCTGCTTCGTGGTCCTCGTCGCCCTGCTGGCGGCCCTCGCCGGCTTTGTGGCCCCGCCCGCGTCTGCGGGGGGCGCCCCGATCGGCAATCTCGGCGACACCCTGCGGGTGCAGTTCAAGGGCATCGTCGCCGATGTGACCGTCCACGACGTGCTGCCAGTCGATCCTCCGCCCCCCGGCTACGTCGCGAACGGATCGCCGAGGTGGATCAACCAGGGTGGACCCTGGAAAGCCCCGGTCACCGTTCACACGATTGCGGCACCCAACCCCTTCGCGATGGCCCTTGCGTTCACCTTCAACGGGGTTACCCCATACGCCGACGCGTACGTGTCCAAGCACACCGATGCGCCCGACTCCTTGGAAAGCGCCCTGCGAAATGCGCCGCCTGGGTCAACGGTCGACGGTGCCGTCTATTGGCAGGTCTACCGCGCCCTTGTCACCAACGTGGTGCTGCTCAACCCGCAAACCGGTGAGCACCTGGCGCAGTGGAACCTTTGGCAGCCGGGCGCACCGCTACCGTAGGCCCCGATGGCCATTGACGTCGCCGGGGCCGACGAGGCCGACCTGCCCGAGCTCGCCGACGTCGCCGCCCGCACCTTTCCGCTGGCCTGTCCCCCGTCGGTGACGCAGGAGAACATCGCCGCGTTCATCGACGAGAACCTGTCGCAGGCGCGCTTGCGCGACTACCTCGCCGATTCCGACCGCGCGGTGCTGGCCGCGCGCGACGACGGCGCGATGGTGGGCTACGTCATGCTGATTCGCGGCGTCCCCGACGATGACGATGTGCTGAAGGCCGTCACGCCGCGGCCCGCGGTCGAGTTGTCGAAGTTGTATGTGCTGCCCGGCAGCCACGGCGCAGGCGTCTCCTCGGCGCTGATGACCGCGGCGCGCCAGCATGCCATTAATCTCGGCGCCAAGTGCATGTGGCTTGGCGTCAATCAGCAGAACCGGCGCGCGCAACGCTTTTACACCAAGCACGGCTTTACCATCAACGGCACCAAGACTTTTCGGCTCGGCGCCGGCGTCGAGAACGACTACGTGATGGTGCGCCCGCTGTAGCTACTGCTCTTCGCGCGAGCGGCTCATCGCCGGCCCGCCGGAGGTCAAGGCCAGCAGCCGCGAGGTGGCCCGCAGGTACTTCTTGCGGAAGCCGCCTGCCAGCATCTCGTCGGAGAAGATGGTGTCCAGCTTCGTGCCCGAGGCGATCACGGGGATGCCCGCGTCGTAGAGGCGGTCGGTCAACGACACCAGCCGCAGCGCGACATTCTGGTCGTCGATCGGATGCACGCCGGTGATGAACACCGCGGTGACGCCCTCGATCAACGTCAGATACCGCGACGGATGCATGGTCGCCAGGTGCGCGCACAACGCGTCGAAGTCGTCCAGCGTCGCGCCGGGAACCTCGGCGGCGCGCGTTGTGACCTCGGCATCGCCCAAGGGTTCGGGCGCCGGCGGAAGATCGCGGTGCCGATAATCCGGTCCTTCGATCCGAACGGTCGTGAAAATGCTTGCGAGAGTGTTGATTTCGCGTAGGAAGTCCTGCGCGGCGAAGCGCCCCTCGCCCAGCTGCTCGGGCAGCGTGTTCGACGTGGCCGCCACCGACACCCCGCGTTGCACGAGTTGGGAGAGCAGCCGCGAGATCAGCGTGGTGTTGCCAGGGTCGTCCAGCTCGAACTCGTCGATGCACACCACGACGTAGTCGGCCAGCAGCTCGATGCACTCGACGAAGCCGAACACCCCGGCCAACTGGGTCAGCTCGCCGAACGTGGCGAACGCCGTTGGCGCGGCGGACGCCGCACGCACCGAGTAGAACGCCGACGCGAGCAGGTGCGTCTTGCCTACGCCGAAGCCGCCGTCGAGGTAGATGCCGACACCGCGCAGCACCTCGCGCCTGCCGAACAGTTTCTTCTTGCCTGCCCGCCGCGCCACCGCCTGTTCGCAGAATGCTCGGCACGCCAAAACGGCCGCCGCCTGCGACGGCTCGGCGGGGTCCGGCCGGTAGGTGTCGAAGCTGACGTCGGAAAAGGTCGGCGGCACAATCAGCTGGGCGATCAGTCGCTCCGGGGTGACGCTGGGGTGCCGATCGACCAGATGGGCGACGGCGCCGGACCCGTCCATGCACGCACCATAGCGGCGTGCTGCAATTCTGCGTATGCCTGACGATGCTGCGGGGACGCGGCTCACGGTGCTGGGCCCCGTCGACAGCCCAATCGACGCCACCGACGACGCCCGCCTTATCGACTTCTACGCCTACCCCGACAACCTTGCGGCGTGCTGGGTTCGCGGCAACATGATCGCCAGCGTCGACGGCGGGGCCACCGACGGCGGCAAGGCCGGCGGCCTTGCCGGTCCTGGCGATCGCGCGGTGTTCTCGCTGATGCGCCACGCCGCCGACGTCATCCTGGTCGGCGCGGCCACCGTGCGCATCGAGAACTACTCCGGCGCCCAGCTTCCCGTCGCCGCGAGGCAGGCGCGCCAGCGCCGCGGGCAGGCCGAGGTGCCGCCGATCGCCGTCGTGACCCGATCCGGGGATCTCGATCCGAGCGCCCTGTTGTTCACCCGCACCGAGGTGCCGCCGTTGATCCTGACCTGCAGCCGGTCGTTCCATGACACGCGCCGCAGGCTCGGCTCGGTGGCGGAGGTCATCGACGCGTCGGGCCCGCAGTCCGACAGTGTCGACGGCGCGACCGTGCTGACCATCCTGGCCGGGCGCGGACTTTTCCGCATCCTCGCGGAGGGCGGCCCGCTGTTCCTTGGCCTGCTGATCGGAGACGACCTGCTCGACGAGCTGTGCCTGACCATTGCGCCGATTCTGGTGGGAGGCGCGTCCAAGCGGATCGTCACCGGCGTCGGCCACGTGCATACCAAGATGCGGCGGGCGCACCTGCTCGCCGACGACGAGGGCTACCTGTACACGCGCTACGTAAAGGGCGGCTAGCAAGCAATCGGTACCGTGGTCGGCATGCATCGGCGTCGTCAGCTCGCCAGGGCCATGAGCCTGGCAACCGTCCTGGCGTTCGTCGCTGCCTGCGCGCCCGGCCTGGCCGCCAATCCGCGCTACGCGACCGATGCAGGCGCGGGCCCTCAGGGTGCGCCGCAGACCACCAAACGGCCGACCGGCCCGCCGGCGACCGAGGCGCCGAAGAACGACCTGTCCTGGCGTGACTGCACGTCGCGGGTTTTCAGTGACGCCGCCGTGGCGCCGCTGCCCGGCGTCACGCTGGACTGCGCCAGTTATGACGCCGACCTCGATCCGATCAACGGTGCCACCGGAACCGTGAGCATCGGTGTGGTGCGGGCCCGCGCGGTGCAGACACCGCAGGACGCCGGGCCACTGGTGATGACCACCGGATCGGATCTGCCGTCGTCGGCCCAGCTACCGGTGTGGCTGTCCCGCGCAGGCGCCGACGTGCTCAAGACCCATCCGATCGTTGCCGTCGACCGCCGTGGCACTGGGATGTCGGGCGCGCTGGACTGCCGCGACATGTTCGACCGGCAGGAGATGCTCGACCAGGCGCAGTTCCAGTCCGGCGACGACCCCGTCGCGAACCTCGGCGCCATCACCCAGACCGCCACCACCAGCTGCACGGACACCATCGCGCCGGGCGACTCGGCCTACGACAACGGGCACGCGGCCGAGGACATCGAACGGCTGCGCAGCACCTGGGACGTGCCCACCCTTGCGCTGCTCGGCATCGGCAACGGCGCCCAGGTCGCGCTGGCCTACGCCGGGTCACACCCCAACAGGGTGGCGCGGCTGGTGCTCGACTCCCCGCTGCCGCTTGGCGTCGCCGCCGAGTCCGCGATGGAGCAACGCGTCAAGGGCGAACAGGCCGCGCTGGACGCATGGGCCGCGCAGTGCATTGCCACCAATTGCCCGCTCGCGCCCGACCCGAAGGGCGCGATCGACGCCCTGCTGGCGGCCTCGCGGGACGGAAGCGGGCCGGGCGGCGCGTCGGTGGCGACAGTCGTCGACGCCATCACCACCGCACTGGCCTACCCGCGCGGCGACCGGGTCAACTCCGGCAACGACCTCGCGGCGGCGGTGGCGGCGGCCCGCTCCGGCAACACCAACCAGATGACCAACATGATCACGGTCGCCGAGACGCTGCGCCAGACCGACGGCCAGTTCGTCAACGGCTGCAGCGACGCGCTGAACCGGCCGACGCCGGACCGGGTCCGCGAGCTCGTGGTCGCCTGGGCCAAGCTCTACCCGCAGTTCGGCAGCGTCGGCGCGCTCAACTTGGTCAAGTGCCTGAACTGGCCAAGCGGATCGGCGCCGCAGGACCCCAAGAACTTGAAGATCCCCGCGCTGCTGCTCGGTGTGCAGAACGACCCGATCGTCGGCAACGACGGTGTGGCGGCCGTCGCGGCGACCATCCTCAACGCGGGCGCCGCCAACAAGCGGGTGATGTGGCAGGGCATCGGCCACGGCGCCACCATCTATTCGGCTTGTGCGTTGCCACCGGTGATCGGTTATCTGGACACCGGGAACCTGCCCGCGACCGACACGTTCTGCCCGGCCTGACGCCTTCCGCCGGGCCTATCGGTGTACGGTGCGCTGGTGGCGGCTCCTGACTCCATCCGAACCGGCCTGCGCAACGCGTTCGCGCCCCGCACCTCCCCGCCAAGCACGGCCGTTGTGCTGCGGTCCATCCTGTGGCCGATCGCGATATTGCTCATCATCCATCGTAGTTATGTCTTGGCCACCAACGGCTACATCACCGACGACTACGGTCCGGTGTACCGCGCGGTGGTCAATTTCAAGATGGGCTGGGACATCTACAACGAGCACTTCGACCAGGTTGACCCGCACTACCTCTACCCGCCCGGCGGCACCCTGCTGATGGCACCGTTCGGGTACCTGCCGGTCGACGCGTCGCGGTACTGGTTCATCACGTTCAACACCATCGCGATCGTCATCGCGGCGTGCTTGCTGGTGCGTTTGTTCAACTACAAACTCGGCTCAGTGGCCTTGCCCGCTCTGATCGTGGCGATGTTCTGCACTGAAAGCGTGGTCAACACACTGGTTTTCGGCAACATCAACGGTTGCATCTTGCTGCTGGAGGTGTTGTTCTTGCGCTGGTTACTCGACGGCAAGGTCAACCACCAGTGGTGGGCCGGGGTGGCGATCGGGCTGTCGCTGGTGGTGAAACCGCTTCTGGGGCCGCTGTTGTTGCTGCCGCTGCTGAACCGGCAGTGGCGTGCACTTGGGACGGCGCTTTTGGTGCCGCTGGTGTTCAACGTCGCCGCGTGGCCGTTGATCAGTGACCCGATGAACTTCGTCACCCGCACCCTGCCGTACATCTTCTCCATCCGCGACTATTTCAACAGCTCGATCCAGGGCAACGGGGTCTACTACGGCCTGCCGATGTGGCTGATCCTGTTGCTGCGCATCGCGTTTCTGGTGCTTGCGGTTGCAAGCCTGTGGCTGCTGTATCGCTACTACCGCAGCCGAGATCCGCTGTTCTGGATGGCGACATCCTCGGGCGTGCTGCTGATCGCGTCGTACCTGGTGCTGTCGCTGGGCCAGGGTTACTACTCGATGATGCTGTTCCCGTTCTTGATGACGGTGGTGCTGCCGAATTCGGTGCTCCGTAACTGGCCGGCGTGGCTGGCGATCTACGGGTTCATGAGCGCTGACCGTTGGCTGCTCGGGCACTGGCCGACGACGGGGCGCTTCCTGGAGTACATGAAGTTCACCTACGGCTGGTGCCTGATGCTCGTGGTCGTGTTCTGCGTGCTCTACTTCCGCTATCTCGACGCCAAGGCCGACGGCCGACTCGATGAGGGCATCGACCCACCGTGGATGAAGGACGCCGAGACCCCGCAGCCCGCGCCGGCCTAGGCCATGCGTCCCTGATTCGCGTGCAACTCGTTGGCGCGAGTTCGATTCGGCCCGCCCAACTTGGTGAGTCCGCCAACTCAACCGCGCTCGTCGCATGTAACGCTATGGTGCGAAATCAGCCAGAATCACGCCACAGCGTTACAAGCGCTGTCGTGCTTAGCCCCGCTCTGGCTAGCGGGGCGGGCACGACGCGGATCCCCACCGCGCACACGCAGTCCGACTCACAGCAACCTCGAAACATCGGCCAAATGGCCTATACCGCGCCCGACCGGGAATGAATAATAACGACGCCGGAGTTGTCGCTTAGCGATAGCTAAGTTCAGCCAACTAAACTTAGGGGTCTTTATGCCGGCCTATCGCGCCTTCCAAGTCACGGGACAACGTCAATTCGAGCTGGTCGAGCGCGACGTCGTCGAACCCGAGCCAGGCCACGTCAGAGTGCGTGTCCTGGCCTGCGGGGTGTGTCACAGCGATTTCGTTGCCGGCGAGGGTATCCGTCCCGACCCCACCCAGCCGGTCGTCCCAGGACACGAGATCATCGGCGTCCTCGACGCGGTCGGCCCGGACGTGACGGCGTGGGGCGTTGGCGACCGTGTGGGCCTTGGCTTCCTCGGCGGCCACTGTGGCGAGTGCACGCAATGCCGGCGGGGCGATTTCGTGAACTGCCTCAATCAGCCCCAGCCAGGAACCACCGAGGACGGTGGCTACGCCGAAATGGTGTATGCGCGCGCCACCGGTCTGGTGCGCGTTCCCGAGTCGATGGACCCGATCGAAGCCGCGCCGCTGTTGTGCGCGGGAATCACGACGTTCAACGCACTGCGCCACGCAGACGCACCCCCTGGCGCTGTGGTGGCAATCCAGGGCATCGGCGGGCTGGGTCATCTCGGCGTGCAGCAAGCGAAGCGACTCGGCTATCGGACCGTGGCGATGGCGCGCGGAGCCGAAAAGGAGCAATTGGCAAGGTCTTTGGGCGCCGACGACTACATCGACAGCGCGGCGACCGACCCCGGCGCGGCGCTGCAGGAGTTGGGCGGTGCCGCGGTGATCGTGGCGACCGCCGCCAGCGGAGCTTCGATGTCGCCGCTGCTGGCTGGGCTGGCACCTCGGGGCAAGCTCGTCGTGGTCGGCGCCGCGCCCGATCCGATTTCGGTGCAAACGTTGGATCTGATCTTCGGCGGCCGCTCCATTGTCGGCAGCCTGACCGGGACCCCTGTCGAGAACGAGGACAACCTCACGTTCAGCCTGCGCCACGGCATCAAGCCGATGACCGAGGTCATGTCGCTGCAGGACGCGCCAAAGGCGTACGAGCGGATGATGTCGGGTGCCGCCCGATTCCGGATCGCGCTGGATATCGCTAGCGTGGGCGCATGACGACCCCACAGCCCAAGCTGGAATTGACCGAGGACGAGTGGCGCAAGAAGCTCACGCCGGACGAATTCTCTGTGCTGCGGCGCGCCGGCACCGAGCGGCCGTTCACCGGCGAGTACACCGACACCGAGACCGAGGGCGTCTACGAGTGCCGCGCCTGCGGGGCAGAGTTGTTCCGCAGCAGCGAGAAGTTCGAATCCCATTGTGGCTGGCCGTCCTTCTTCGACCCGGCCAGCTCCGACGCGGTGATCCTGCGGACCGACGACGCGCTGGGCATGCACCGCGTCGAGGTGGTATGCGCCAACTGCCACAGTCACCTGGGCCACGTCTTCGAGGGTGAGGGCTACCCGACGCCGACCGATCAGCGCTACTGCATCAACTCGATCTCGCTGCGGCTGGCGCCTGCGGCGCCTGACTCCTAGTCGACGCGGGTGGCGTGCACCTCCCAGAACGGCATGTGCACCCGGCCGTCGATAAGCCACGGTTCGATGATCCGTAGCCGCTCCACGAGCGGCGCCATCTCCTCGGCGAAGTCGGGGTTGCGTGCGGCCATCATTTCGAACGTTTCGACGCTGACATTGCCCTGATAAGTGGTCGGCCCCAGATACGTGATCTCCCAACCACCGGCGGGTAGCACACCGCGGAAGTCGTCCTCGGAAAGGGCGCGTGGCATCCGAAAGCCGTTGACGTTGTGCGCCCCGAACTCGAACATGTACAGCCGCGCCCCGGGCCTGGTGGCGCGATGAAGCGCCTGCACGTAGGACTTCTGCAGGTCGGGCTCGGTGCTGAAAACGTGGTAGAAGGCGCAGTCGACGACGGTGTCGAACCGGTCCTCCAATCCCTGCAACTTCGTCGCATCCGCGACCTGGAAGTCCACCGCTACCCCGGCCTTCTGCGCGTTCTGCCTGGCGCGCTCGATCGCGGCGGGCGACGCGTCGATGCCGGTGGCCGACAAGCCCTTCGACGCGTAGTGGATTGCGTGGTGCCCCGGCCCGGTGCCCGGGTCGAGCACCTCGCCCTTGACGGCGCCCAGCGCGACGAGCTGCTGAACAACCGGTTGCGGGCCGCCGATGTCCCACGGCGTCGCGGCAGGCAATCCGTGCGCCGTGCGGTCATCGCGATACATCTCTTCGAAACGGTTGGGGTCGACGGGAGCGGTCATACGGCCGAGGATAGACGTGCTAACTGAATGCGCTGGTGAGCGCGAAAGTCAGGTCTGCGAACGCGTCGAACGTGACGCCGGCTGGCGTCACGTTCGGAAGCGAAAGCCCCGCTACGCGGCGGCTGGCACCAGGCCGGCGGCCGGGCGGAACTGGCGAACCGAGCCGACCGGGCGAGCAACGCGCCTGCTGCTCCAGTTGGCGAACTCGTGAACCACCGTGACGGCCATCGGGATGAACAGCGGGGACAGCACCATCAGGAAGATCATGATCGGGAAGAGCATTGGATTTCTCGCATTCTCCGCGAAGCGGAATCGTGGGTTTCTGTTGTCCGGGAGAACTCGTCGCTGAGTTCGTGAGCAAGAATCTATGAGCCACGGCCCAGCGAGACGATGTCCCCGAGCGACCAACTTCCGGCGGCGCCTTATCTCCTGGAGACAAACCGCGCGGATTCGCCGGCGCGCACGGTACCCGAGAGGGCTCGGCCCGGATTCTCCGTGATGCGGGGCACCGTTGTCGTTCGCTGCCGGGTCGAGTCCGTCTGGACTCCGACGCCCCGAGCTTGACTAGCTGGGGGGCTTGGGCCGCGGCGGCAGACGGTCCGGGTCGTCTTCAAGTGTGCTGCGGTCCCAGCCACCGGCGGCCGCCTCGTATGTGGTCTGCAAGAACCGGGCGACCGCGTGGTCCGGGTCGTCGGCGGTGCGCACGGCCTCGTAGGGCAGCAGGAATTCTCCGTGTTCGTCGCTGAAGTGGGCGGCGCTTGGTTCAACGGGGTGGGTGGAGAAACCGTCCGGCTCGGGATATGCGTAGGAGTAGAACGCGCCCTCCTTGCCGCCTCCAGGCCAAAAGCCACAGCTGCTGAGCTCCCGTGAGTACCCCTCAACCATCACCCAGTCCGGGCAGTTAGGGGCGCCTCCAGGATGCGTGGGGGCCGCCCGCCCGGAAAATCGTGTGCACGCCAAATCCATAGCACCCCAGAAGAATTGGATCGGGCTGGCCTTTCCGACGAACGCCGCGCGAAAGTTCGTCATGACCCGGTCGGCCTGAACAAGTTGCTGCCAGAACACGCGCGCGGCATCGGGATCGTATTCAGCGTGCTGATAGTCCTCGGCGAAGGGGATAGCGGGGTCTACCTCGTTGGGCTTGCCCACGATGTGTGTTTCCAGGCCGAGCCTGTCGAGCGCCGAGAGCGTCTCTCCGTAAAACTCGGCGACAGGTTTCGCCGCCAACGGCACCGCCTCCTGACGACCGTCGCTCTTCCGGATCGCAAGAATCTGGTTGACGAAGTCGAACTCCATGTCGAACACGGCATCCCGGCATGGAATTGCGCCGGTTGTCAATCCCGCGGGACTCACATACAACGTCACTTGCCACCAGTGGTTGTACAGCGGCATGTGAGCCATGCGGATCTTGCCGACAATCTGGGTCCACATGTGCAAGGTGTCGCGGGTGGCCGTCCATTCGTCGACCATCAGGGACGGCCAGTCGTAGGTCCGTGCGGGGCCGTTCATGGCGTTGCCTCTCACCGTTCGCCGAGCGTGCGATTGGTGACCACCCTATCGCCGCTCATGGGTTTCACCCGCTCCCGCTCTTGCTCTATATTGCCGACTCGGCCTTGCTGGAAGCCCCGCCTCCTGTCGAGGTCGACGTGCACAACGCCGGTGACCTTTCGCGGTGCCCGTGAACAACGGTGGTCCTACGCCAACGCCTATGTCTGCCTTGCCTTGCATGCACATTGCCAGAACGCGGCACGGCGAATCGGGGTGCAACTCCCCGTGATTCACGGAGCGCAACGTTGGCGATGGCGGCTCCGTCAACCCCGCTTGGGTGATAGTTCAATCGTCTCGACTGCGGGCCGGCCCGTCGTTGTTGCGCAGAACACCGCGGTCCAGGCGATGTTGTCGCCACACACAATCGCGCAGTGTCCAGGCGGCGCAACAATGAAATCCGCAGGCTCGCGCGGCTGTCCTCGCGCGAATCGTTGACACCGGAATCACTTGGAGTGGAAATGACAGAGACTCGTCAGGCCCCGATGACACCATCGGGCATATTTCGTCCCATCCTCGACAACGTCGTCTCCACGACGAAGAACTGGTGGTTGTTGCTGGTCGCCGGCGTGGCGTGGATCGTGATCGCGGTGGTGATCCTGCGGTTCGATTACGGCACGGTGGCCGCAATCGCCACGCTTTTCGGATTCTTCAGCTTCCTGGCGGCAGCGAATGAGGTAATGGTCGGCGCCGTCTCATCGAAGGGTTGGCGCGTTCTGCACTGGCTACTGGCGGTGCTGTTGGTCGCGGTCGGCGTCTTCGCGTTCATCCGGCCCGACGACACGTTCGTCGGCCTGGCCGCCGTCATGAGCTTCTATTTCGTTTTCCGTGGATCGTTTGACATCGCAATGGCATTCGCGGCCAGCCGAGTACCCGGATGGTGGGTACTGCTGCTCGTCGGTCTCGCGGAGTTGGCGATCGGCTTCTGGGCCGCCGGCTCGTGGAACGTGTCCGTCACCGTGCTGGTGTCATGGGTCGCCGCAGGGGCGCTCATCCACGGCGTTGGCCAGATCGCGTCCGCCTTCGCCGTGCGCAAGGTTGGCCATGGTGTCGCCGCACTCGACGGACCGCACGCGTCGTGAATCGCCTGGTGGGATGAGTCCACTACGTCCCGAAGTCAGCCGGCTCCTACCGCGTCGGCTCCTCAAGGGCACCGAAGCACACCACCCGGCGGTGATCGACGAGGCGATCAAACGCAACGCGAGCTTTCAGCTGCGAGTGGCCGACCAGATCACGGCATTCGCCGGGTCGATGAGCTTTGTCGTCATTCATGCGGTGTTGTTCGCGGTGTGGATGTTGTTCCTCGAGCGCAGTCCGTGGCCGACATTGACCCTGGTGGTGTCGCTGGAGGCGATCTTCTTGTCGACCTTCGTGATGATCGGCCAGAATCGGCAGGCCACGTTCCAACAGGCGAAGGCCGATCACGACTTCCAGGCACAGGAACTGGAGCTCAAGACCAACACCGAGCTGACTCGGGAAATCCACAGGCTGACAGCCGAATTGCACAGACGCCTGATGGGACCTGCGTCTGCCACATGAGACGGCGCCACCCGGGGAATGTTCTCGCATGACGGAGTTCGCCATCCACGTTGTCTTCGGCGATGTTGTGTTCGGCGATCGTGCTAGGCGGAGTCCCGCCGGTGAACCGCGGCGCCGTACCAGTGGCACATCAGCAACGCGAGCTCGACGGCGAGCCGATCCTGCGCAATCGGCCGACCGCGCCGGGCCTGCGCGCGTCCGACGCGGTACTTCACGGTGTTGAAGTGCATGGCGAGTTCGTCGGCCGCCATCTTGTAACTGCTGCCGCAGCTCAGGAATACCCGCAGCGTCTCGCGCAATCGCTCGTCGTTTTCGGTGTCGGCCGCCAGGTCACCGAGTACCTCGCCGACCCATTCGCGGGCGTAGGCCACATCGCCGCCGTAAAGCGCCGCGATGGACAGGCCGGGGTCGCTGGCCGAAATCACCGCGCGTTCGTGGCGCCCGCCCGCCATCGCGACGGCGCGTGCCCCAAGGGCTTCGCGGTGCGAGCGGCGGAAGCCCTCGACGCCGGATGCGATCGTCCCGATCGCCAGACTCGGGCCGTCGCCCCGCTTCCTGGCGTGGGCGCACACCGCGGCCACCGCGTCGGGCGGTTCCGCGCGGAACGGCAGCCATCCGTATCCGCACAGACCGTCGGCCGCGACGAACAACGGGTTGGCTTCGGCCCCTGCGGCCTGGGCGAGTTCCCGGATGAACCGCTGCAGCGAGGCGAGTGCGTCGCCCTCGGTGCCGTCGTCGGGGCTCCACATGATCACCGCCAGGTGGTGCCATCGCAGCGGGTAGCGGATCGATGTGCTCAAGGCATCCGCGTCGACGGCCTTGTTGGCGGCCAGTACTTCTCGAACCCGCACGGCCCGAAGATTGTTCTGATTCTCCAGCCAGCGTTCTCGCTCGTCTTCATACACCACGACGACCTGCTGCGAGATCCAGTCGATGTATTCGAACAGGGTGCGGGTGATCGCTTCGATGACGGTGTACCTCACCGATTCGGGGATATCGATCGCGCGTACCTCGGCGAAAACGATCTCGTTCATCTGGCGCTGACCGAGACGATAGGCGCGGACCAGCGCGTTGACCGGGACCCCGTGTTGGGCGAGCCGGCGCGCATACTCCAGCGCTGCGGTGGGCGACTCCACCCGTTCCACGGCGATGTCGTAACGCAGGGCGTGCAGAAGGGTGTCCACATTTCCCTCGACGCTGGCGCCGAGCAGCTCCATCACCCGGGTGTCGCCCCGCAGCTCGGGGATGTGGTCCTCCAACAAACCCTGAATGCCAGCCGAGACGTCCGCCAGCCGCTCGTGCAGCCGGTCGGCAGTCTCGGCGACGTAGCGACTCACGTCGACGTCACCGTCGAGACGCCGGGTCGTCACCTCATGACAGTAGATCCTCGCGCCCCCGATCACCGGCGATTTGCGGGGCTCACAGGTTGTACCCGGGCAACAAAAACCGCGTCGGTTGTTATCGGTTCGCGACTGTGCCGCGCATCGCCCGATTCCTAGTGTTATCGCCACTGGACCGCGAACGATGGAGCGCACATGAACCTATCCGCAGTTCCCGATCGACGCGCCGCGGAGAATCCCCTCGGCCCCGCCGTCGCCGACGACAACACCGATCTGGACAACGCCCAGTTCCTCGCCGCAGTGCAGCGTGCCGCGGCGTCGCTGCGCGGCCATGGGGTGTCGGCAGGCGACGTCGTCGCCATCATGCTGCCCAACACCGCGGGTTTTGTGGTGTCGTTGTTCGCGGCGTGGCGATTGGGCGCGGCGGTCACGCCGATCAACCCGTCGCTGCGGCCCGCGGAGGTCACCTACCAGGTCTCTGACGCTGGCGCCAAGGTGCTGATTGTCGAGAGCAAGCCCGAGTTCGACGCGGGGGCGCCGGCCCTCGAGGCTGGCCGGCTCGAAAACGGAGAATCAACGCCCCGTGCCGACGCGGCGCACGAGGGCGACGACGCGCTGGCCCTGCTGATCTACACGAGCGGAACGACAGGTCGGCCCAAGGGCGTGATGCTCGATCACGCCAACCTCTATGCGATGTGCGACGGGGTGATCAAGGCGTTCAAGCTGACCGGCGCCGATCACAGCCTGTTGATACTGCCGCTGTTCCACGTCAACGGAATCGTCGTCGGGACCCTCTCACCGCTGCTGGCCGGGGGCAGGGCGACCTTGGCGGGCCGGTTTCGGCCTGAGTCGTTTTTCGAAAGGATCGAGCAGAGCCGCCCCACGTACTTCTCTGCCGTCCCAACGATCTACACGATGTTGTGCGGCCTGCCCGCCAGCGTGAAACCGGACACGTCGTCGCTGCGCTTCGCCATCTGCGGGGCGGCGCCGGCCAGTGTCGAACTGCTTGAGGCATTCGAATCCCGTTACGGCATCGGAGTCATCGAGGGGTACGGGTTGTCGGAGGGATCCTGCGCCAGCACGGTCAATCCGGTGGACGGCAAGCGCAAGCCAGGCACGGTGGGACTACCGGTGCCGGGTCAGACGATCCGCATTGTCGACACGGCAGGGCGTCCGGTGCCCGACGGCCAGCCCGGTGAGGTTGTCATCAAGGGCCCCAACGTGATGCGCGGCTACCTGAATCGGCCGGAGGAGACGGCCAAGACGGTAGTCGCCGGCTGGTTGCACACCGGGGACGTCGGCCTGTTGGACGAGGACGGTTATCTGGTTCTGGTCGACCGCGCAAAGGACATGATCATCCGCGGCGGCGAGAACATCTACCCCCGCGAGATCGAGGCGATCGTCCACCAGTTGCCCCAGATCGCCGAGGCCGCGGTCGTCGCAAGGGCCAACGCGGTCTACGGCGAAGAACCCGTGCTCTTTGTGTCGCTGCATCCACGCCAGACCCTCGGCACCGACGCGATCCGCGAGCACCTCAGCGAGTCGTTGTCGAAATACAAACTGCCCGTGGAGATCACGATCATGGCGGATCTTCCGAAGAACGCGGTCGGCAAGATCGACAAACCCGGCCTGCGGCGATTGTTCTCCTCCGCAGTCGCCGAAAAGCAGACCCGCTGAACCCCCATCGCAAAGGAGCACAGATCATGGGATTCATCAAACCGGACTTCCCCGACGTCGATCCGGCAACATTCATGTGCAAGCCGCTCATGGAGCGCATGCGTATTCTCGCCACCGACTGGGTCGACCACGGGTTCGGATCGCCGCGGCTGGTGCACACCATCTACATCGCGAAACTCGTGTTCTTATACGCCCTTGGCGGCATTGTGGTCGCCACGCTGACGTCGCGCCTTCCCGCGTTCTGGCATGTGTCCGAATGGTGGAACCAGCCCATCGTCTATGAGAAGGCCGTGCTGTGGACCGTGCTGCTCGAGACGATCGGTGTCGCCGGATCGTGGGGTCCGCTGGCAGGCAAGATCAAGCCCATGACCGGCGGGATCCTGTTCTGGGCCAGGCCGGGCACCATCAGGTTGCGGCCGTGGAAATGGGTGCCTTTCACCAGCGGTGACCGGCGGACGTGGTTTGACGTTGGCCTCTATGCCGCGCTGATGATCAGCGTCGCCGTCCCGCTGTTTGCGCCCGGTGTGCACAGCGATTCACTGTCCGCGGCCGTGCCGCCAAACACCTCGGGGCTGGTCAATCCGGGCCTGCTGATCGCGCCGATCGCCCTGCTGGTCGTGATGGGATTGCGGGACAAGATCGTCTTTCTCGCCGCGCGCGGCGAGCAGTACCTGCCAGCGCTGGTCATTTTCAGCGTGTTCCCGTTCGTGGACATGATCATCGCGCTCAAGCTGTTGATCGTGGTGGTGTGGGTCGGCGCGGGGGTGTCGAAGTTGGGACTGCACTTCACCAACGTCATCCCGCCGATGGTCAGCAACAGCCCGCTGATTCCGTTCAAGTGGCTGAAGCGGGCGCACTATCGCAGCTTTCCCGAGGATCTGCGGCCCTCGCACCTCGCGGGCTTCATGGCACACGGCCCTGGCAGTGTCGTGGAGATCATTGCCCCGCTGACCCTGTTGTTCTCGACCAACAAATGGGTCACCGTCGCGGCGGTCGTGATCATGGTCGGATTCCACCTGTTCATCATCTCGACGTTCCCGCTTGCGGTGCCGCTGGAATGGAATGTGTTGTTCGCCTACGCAACGATCTTCCTGTTCCTCGGCTACCCGGGTGCCAACGGGTACGCGATCACCGACATGTCCTCGCCGTGGCTGACGGTGGCGGTGGTTGCGGTGCTTCTGTTCTACCCGATTCTGGGCAATTTCCGGCCCGACAAGGTGTCCTTCCTGCCGTCCATGCGCCAGTACGCCGGCAACTGGGCATCAGCGGTGTGGGCATTCGCGCCGGGTGCCGAGGCGAAACTGAACAGCGTCACCAGGGCGGCGAAGAACCAGGTCGACCAGTTCGTCGACTTCGGCTACGAGCCGCAGTGGGCCGACGTCACCATGCAACGTGTGATTTCCTGGCGCACCATGCACAGCCAGGGCCGCGGACTGTTCTCGGTTCTGCTGAAAACGCTGCCGGACATCGACACCCGCGCGGTTCGGGAGGGCGAGTTCGTCTGCAACTCGTTGATCGGCTTCAACTTCGGTGACGGCCACCTGCACGACGCGGACATGGTCGCGGCGGTTCAACGTGAGGCGGCGTTCGAGCCCGGCGAGTTGGTGATCGTCTGGGTGGAATCGCAGGCGTGGGGCAGTCATGTCCAGCACTACAAGGTCATCGACGCCGCGCTCGGCGTGATCGAGCGTGGCACCTGGAAGGTCACCGACGCCGTCGACGAGCAGCCCTGGCTGCCAAATGGCCCGATCCCGACCGAGGTCACGTGGTCGCTTTCCGGCAACAAGCCCGCGGATCACGATCACGGGGCGCTGGCGTGACGACCCGAAGCCGAGCGCGAGTGAGGATCGCAGCGAGGAACGAGCGAGGACCGCAGCGAGTGGGAGGCGAGGCATGAGCACCGCGATAGTCGTGGGGGCCGGGCCGAACGGCCTTGCCGCCGCGGTCGCCCTGGCCAGGGCCGGCCTGCAGGTCACCGTCGCTGAAGCCGCGGACGAGATCGGAGGCGGCACACGCACCAGCGAGGCGATCATTCCCGGCCTGCTCCACGACCACTGCTCCGCGATCCACCCGATGGCGGTCGGCTCGCAGTTCCTGAGCGGCCTCGGACTGGACCGCTACGGTCTGTCGTGGCGCCTGCCCGAGATCGACTGCGTCCACCCGCTCGACGGGGGTAGCGCCGGCGTGTTGTACCGCTCGGTTCAGGCCACCGCAGGCGCACTGGGCGCCGACGGTGCCCGGTGGCGGCTGCTGTTCGGCAAGACGTCGGACAGTTTCGATGCGCTGTCCTGCGACATCATGGGTCCGTTGCTGAGGTTGCCGCATCATCCGTTGGTGCTGGCCCGGTTTGGTGCGCCGACCGTGCTGCCTGCATCCGCCCTCGCCAGGTGGTTTCGCAGCGCGGCTGCTCGGGCGTTGTTCGGAGGTGTTGCGGCGCACGCCTTTCGGCCGCTGCACTACCCGATGACATCGGCGATCGGCTTAGGCATTCTCACCGCGGGACACCGCTACGGATGGCCGGTGGCGGCGGGCGGGTCACAGTCGATCACCAACGCGCTCGCGGCGCTGCTGTCTGACCTCGGCGGCAAGATCGAAACGGGCACGCGGATCGAGACGGCCTCGCAGTTGCCGCCCGCCGATGTGACGATGTTCGATCTGGCGCCCGAGGCCGTCGCAGGCATTCTCGGTGACCGGCTGCCGCGCCGAATCGCCCGCGCCTATCGACGGTTCAGGCAGGGGCCCGGTGCATTCAAGGTCGACTTCGCGGTGCAACGCGGCGTGCCGTGGACCAACCCGTCGGCGCACCGGGCGGGCACCGTTCACGTCGTGGGCAGCTACGCCGAGTTGGCCGCCACCGAGCGCGATATCCACGCCGGGCGCATGCCGGCGCGCCCGTTCGTCTTGGTCGGCCAGCAGTACCTGGCCGACCCGCAGCGGTCCGTCGGAAACATCCACCCGCTCTGGACGTACGCGCATGTGCCGAACGGATTCTCGGGTGACGCCACGGAGGCGATCATCGCCCAGATCGAGCGGTTCGCACCGGGCTTCCGGGACCGGATCGTGGGGATGACCGTCCGCACCACCACCCAAATGCCGGCCTACAACCCGAATTACGTCGGCGGGGACATTATGACCGGATCCAAGGACATCCTCCAGTTGACATTCGGACCTCGGATCACGCTGTCGCCCTACAAGATCGGCATCCCTGGCATGTACATCTGCTCGGCGGCCACCCCGCCGGGACCGGGCGCGCACGGCATGTGCGGCGCCAACGCCGCCGACGTCGCACTGTCCGAACTCACCTAGCACACCCAGTAAGAACGGAGCATCGATCATGACAAGCGTATTGGAATCCGAACCGCGCCCGTCGAACCCGCCGTCCACGGACAAGCTGGCCGGACGAGGGGCCTTTGTCACGGGCGGAACCCGTGGCATCGGTGCGGCGATCACCCGCAGCCTCGCCAATCAGGGCGCCACGGTAGCGGTGGGCTACAACCGCGACAGGGACAGCGCCGACCGATTCGTCGCCGACCTGTTGACGAAGACGCGGCCCAACGGCGCATCGGCCTCGACACATCGGGGCAACGTCGGCTCGGCGGGCGACTGCCGCCGCACGATCGCAGAGGTGATCGATGACGGGCGCCTCGACATCCTGATCAACAACGCGGGCATCACCATCGACAAGACCGTCGCGGCGATGACGGACGACGACTGGCACACCGTGCTCGCCGTGAACCTCTCGGGCGCGTTCTTCCTCTGCCGGGCAGCGCTGGCCCACATGGTCGAGCGAGGCAGTGGGCGCATCGTCAACGTGTCGTCGGTCGTCGGAGAAACGGGCAACATCGGCCAGGCGAACTATGCCGCGTCGAAGTCCGGATTGTTCGGGCTGACCAAGACGCTTGCCAGGGAAGCGGCCTACCAGCTGGCGAAGTCGCCGAAGAGCACCGACGACGGAATCGGAATCACCGTCAATACCGTCACACCCGGGCTGATCACCACCGAGATGACCGCGGACATCCCCGAGAAAGTGATGGCGAAGCTGACCAGCCGGATCCCTGTCGGTCGCGCGGGCAGGCCGGAGGAAGTCGCCCGCGTGGTGCACTTCCTTGCCGCCGACGCATCCTCGTACATCACCGGCCAGGTCGAAAGCGTCAACGGCGGCATGGACATGTGAGCCGGGAAAGGATTCGCGTCCTCGGCAGGGCCCTGCGGCGTTATCGTAACGATCGAGGATGGTGACCGTCGATGGCCGACGTCGATTCGCATGCGACACAGGGGGGTCTGGCTCCTGACATCCCCGCGGAACTGCGCAACGCGGGATTCGACGATGTCACCGAGATCGGCCACGGTGGCTTCGGCGTCGTCTATCGGTGCGTCCAGCCGGTGCTGGACCGAACGGCAGCGGTCAAGGTCCTGACGTCCGACCTCGATCCGGACAATCTCGACCGCTTCATGCGCGAGCAACGCGCGATGGGCCGCCTGTCCGGTCACCCGCACATCGTGCAGATTCTTGAAGTCGGTACGACCGCGAGCGGCAGGCCGTTCATCGTGATGCCGTACCACGCCAAGGATTCGCTTGAAGCTCTGATCCGCGGGCACGGACCGCTGGATTGGCGCGAGACGCTGAGCATCGGCGTCAAGCTTTCCGGCGCACTTCACGCCGCGCACAGCGTCGGCACGTTGCATCGCGACGTCAAGCCCGCGAACATCCTGCTGACCGATTACGGCGAACCACAGTTGACCGATTTCGGCATCGCCAGGATCGCCGGCGGCTTCGAAACGGCGACGGGAGTGATCACCGGTTCGCCGGCGTTCACCGCACCCGAAGTACTCGAGGGTGCCACACCGGCGGTAGCGTCCGACATCTATTCCCTTGGCGCGACGTTGTTTTGCGCCCTGACCGGCCACGCCGCATACGAGCGCCGCAGCGGAGAGCAGGTGGTCGCCCAGTTCCTGCGAATCACGTCGGAGCCGGTGCCGCAGCTGCGGAACAAAGGGCTGCCCGATGACGTGGCCGCAGCGATCGAGGTGGCGATGGCACGCGATCCCTCGGATCGTCCGGCCACCGTTGCGGAATTCGGCGACCGGCTGCGCGAGATTCAACGCAGTGCGGGCACCGAGGTCGACCGGATGGCACGGCCCGTTGAGCTGGGCGTAGAGCGTCGAGAGCCACCCGAGGCGACGATGCGGCGCCACCTGACCCCAACGCCGACGCCACCGACACCCGCGACGAAGTATCGTCCCCCGACTGCCATCAGATCGATGCTCGCCCGCGACCGGTTGATCAACGCTTTACGGGCGGGCGGCCGGCGACGCCTTGTCCTCATCCACGCGCCATCGGGTTTTGGCAAGAGCACGCTGGCGGCGCAGTGGCGCGACGAACTCTGTCGCGACGGTGTCGCGGTTGGCTGGCTGACCGTCGACGACGACGACAACAACGTGGTGTGGTTCCTTGCTCATTTGCTCGAATCGATCCGGCGGGTGCGCCCAGCCCTCGCCGCCTCGTTGTGCCAGGTGCTCGAGGAGCACGGGGACGACGCCAGCCGTTACGTGTTGACATCGCTGATCGACGAGATACACGAGAAGAACGACCGCGTCGCCTTGGTGATCGACGACTGGCAACGGGTGTCGGACGCACAGACCACGGCCGCCCTCGGCTTCCTGATCGAGCACGGATGCCATCACCTGCAAGTCATCGTTACCAGCTGGTCACGTGCCGGTCTACCGTTGAGCAAATTACGGATTCACGACGAACTCGTCGAGATCGACGGCAGCTCTTTGCGTTTCGACGCCGAGGAAGCACGATCACTGCTGAACGACATCGGCGGGTTGCAATTGTCGGGCAGCGATGTGGACGCGCTGACCACGTCGACCGACGGATGGGCTGCTGCCTTGCAGCTGGCGACGCTGTCGTTGCGCGGCGGCGCCGACGCCGACCATCTTGTCTGGAAGATGTCGGGTGCCAACGACGTGATCGGTGATTTCCTTGCCGAGAATGTCTTCGATAACACCGAACCGGCGCTCGCCGAGTTTCTGCTGGCCAGCTCGATAACGGAGCGGATCAGCGGCGGCCTGGCGTCCGCGCTGGCGCAGACCACCCACGGGCAGGCGATGCTCGAGAAAGTCGAGCGGCGGGGATTGTTCCTGCGGCGGGTCGACGGCGATTCCGAGTGGTTCTCCTACCACCAGATGTTCGCGGAGTTCCTTCGTCGTCGACTCGAACGCGACCACCCCGACCGGGTCGCACACCTGCACGACTGCGCATCGGCGTGGTATGCCGAACACGGCTACCTCAGCGAGGCCGTCGACCACGCGCTCGCCTCCGGCGATCCTGTCCGGGCTGTTGACCTCGTCGAGCAGGACGAGACCAGACTGCTCGAACAGTCGAAGATGACCACGTTGCTCGGCATCATCGACAAATTGCCGCCGCAACTTGTCACGTCCCGCCCTCGGGTGCAGTTGAACCTCGGCTGGGCACACATTCTGCTGCAGCACACCGCGGCCACCAACGCGGCATTGAATCGGTTCGAGGCGGCGGTGGGTCGTGCCGAACTGTCCGACACGGCGCGGGCCGACATGTGCGCCGAGGCGAACGTCGTACGAGCGGTCGCCGAGTCCTTCGCTGACCGCACTGCAGACATCGACGGTCTTGTCGCAGCGGCGATGTCGAGACCGGACACCTTGCACCCGCGGGTGGCCGGGGTCGCGGGAAACATCGCGGCGTTCGCGGCGATCTACCGCTTCGAGTTCGACACCGCGCATCGGTTGCTCGAGTGGGCGGCGCCATACCACGAGATGATGGGACCGTTCGCGAGCGTCTACGCGGCCTGCTACGACGGCATCGCCGCCAGGTACCAGCTCGACATCGCGCGTGCCGAGGCAAGCTTGCGCAGGGCGTTCGAGATCGGCTCCGGCGTGGGCCCTCACTCGCATGCTGCGCGCCTCGCCGGTGCGCTTCTCGGCCAACTGCTTTACGAGACAGGCGATTTGGCCACGGCCATGCGCCTGTTGGACGAGAGCTATCAGCTCGGCCCCGAGGGTGGCGGAGTGGACTACCTTGCCGCGCGGTACGTGATCGGCGCGCGACTTCGGGCAATCCACGGTGATCGGGACTCGGCTGTGCAGCGCCTGTCCGCGGGCATGGGCGTCGCCGAGCAGCTCGGCTTGGCGCGGCTGGCGGCCGCGGTGAACAACGAACGGATACGTCTGGGTATCGAGATCGCGCCGGCGGTTGCCGACCGATTGCGAGCGGAGCGGACCATCCCCTGCGACGACGGAACCGCCAGGATGGCCGCCGAACTCGATGAGGACTCCGGGATCCGGTTGTTGTGCGCCGGCGATTCTGACGATGATCACCAGCGGGCATGCCTGCGGGCGCGCGACCTCCTCGCCGGAACAGATGGTGAGCATAGGCCGTTGGCGGCTCTCAGCGCGCGACTGCTGCTCGCGGAGACACTCACGGCAACCGGCGGCCGACTGGACGCCGCGGACGTAGCATCGCGTGCCGCCGCGGAGTGCGCAGCCGTTGGACTATCCCGTCTGCCGGTCGATTGCGGGCTCGGGTGATCACCGTCGTTCCGCGGGCGTAATTACGGGAGCTTGTTGACCAACTCTTCCTGGCTCACCCGCGGGCCGGTGAAGAACGGCGTCTCCTCACGGGTATGCCTGCGGGCGTCGGTGGCCCGCAGATCGCGCATCAGGTCGACGATGCGATGCAGCTCGGGCGCCTCGAACGCCAGGATCCACTCGTAGTCCCCCAGCGCGAAGGCTGGAACCGTGTTGGCCCGCACGTCCTTGTATTCGCGCGCGGCCATGCCGTGCTCGGCCAGCATCCGGCGGCGCTCGTCATCGGGCAGCAGATACCACTCGTAGGACCGGACGAACGGATACACGCAGACGTAGTTGCCTGGCTCCTCGCCCGCCAGGAACGCAGGGATGTGACTCTTGTTGAACTCGGCAGGACGGTGCAGCGCGACGCTGCTCCACACCGGCGTCGCCGCCCGCCCGAGGGTGGTCGTCCTGCGGAAATCCGAATATGTCGTCTGCAGCGCCTCCACCGTCTCGGCGTGGGTCCAGATCATGAAGTCGGCGTCGGCCCGAAGGCCGGCGACGTCATAGAGGCCGCGGACTACCACGCCGCGCTCCTCCTGTTGCTTGAGGAACGTCGCGGTTTCGTCGACGACCGCTGCGCGGTCCTCACCCAGCGCGCCCGGCCGCACTGCGAAGACCGAAAACATCAGGTATCGCACGGTCGCGTTGAGGGTGTCGTAATCGAGCTTGGCCATGTCTTCTATCGTGCCACGCCCGCGGTGACCAGCGACGCCGCCCTGGTGGCCGCGGCAACACAGGCAGGCACCCCGATGCCGTCCAGGTAGCCGCCGGCGACGGCCAGCGTCGCCGGTAAGCCTGCCCGCAGGTCGGCCACCAGGTCGGCATGGCCGGGTCGGTACTGCGGCATCGCATCGATCCAGCGATGCACCTGGCAATCGACCGGCTCGACGTAGACGCCGAACACCGTGGCCAGGTCCTGCGAGGCCCACGACAACAGGTCCTCGTCACCGGCGCTTGCGGCCAGGTCGTCGCCGAACCGGCCGTACGAGAACCGCACCAGCTCCACGTTGCCCCGCTGACCCCATTTGCGGCTCGACAACGTGATCGCCTTGGCGCGCAACGGTTCTCCGCTGGCCACCAGCACCCCGGACTGCTCGGGCAGCGGGGTGCCGCCCGGCAGCGCAAGCGCCACGAGCGCCGTGGACGCCACCCCGATGCGTCGCGCCGCCGCCGCGGTCCGCGGTGCGACGCCCTCGATCAGCCTCGACAGCTGCGGCGCAGGGACGGCCAGCACCGCCGCGCCGGCATGCCAGCGCAGCCCCTCGTCGTCGACCAGCTCCCAGCCCCGCGGAGCGCGGTTGACCCGATCGACGGCCACCCGCGCCCACCGGATGCCGGCCCGGCGGACGAGCTCGTCGACCAGCACCGCGTAGCCGCCGTCGACGGCGCCGAACAGGGATTGTGGCGGCGGCGCCACACTTGCCACTGCCTCACGCACCGCGTCGGTCAGGTTGCGTGCGCCCCGGTCCAGCGCCGCTGCCAGCGTCGGAGCGGCCGATCGCAGCCCGATGGTGGCCGCGGACCCGGCGTAAACGCCCGCCAGCAGCGGATCCACCGAGCGGGTCACCACCTGAACACCGAACCGGTCACCGACCAGATCGGCCACCGAAGGATCGGCGCCGGGCCGCCAGGAGAACGGGCGGGTGCACTCGTCGAGCATCCGCGACACCGTGGCGTCGTCGACCAGCCCGGCCAGCGCCTGCGGCTGCGCCGGGATGCCCTGCAGCGTGCCGGTCGGCAACGGGTGCAGCCGGCGCTGGCTGTAGATCAGCGGCCGCGCACCGGTGGTGCCGATCTGCCTGCCCGCAAGGCCCAGCTCGGCCAGCAGCGCAGGCACCTCGGGTCGGCGCGCGACGAACGCCTCAGCACCGACGTCCATCGGCTGGCCGCCGATCCGCTCGGTGCGCAGCACGCCGCCAAGCCGGTCGGCCGGGTCGAACACCGTGATCGTCGCGTCCTGCCCCGCAGCGACCCGCAGCCGGTAGGCCGCGACCAAACCCGAAATGCCGCCCCCGACAACGGCATACGTAGCCGTCACAGGGAATGCACCAATGCCACGACGTCGGTGATCACCGACGGATCGGTACCTGGCAGCACGCCATGGCCGAGGTTGAACACGTGGCCGGCCGCGCCAGCGTCGACCGCGCGCCTGCCGTCCTCGACGACGGCACGCACCGCGCGCTGCGCCACCGGAAAGCCGGCCAGCAACACGACCGGATCGAGGTTGCCCTGGAGTGCGATACCCGGCTGAACGCGCGCAGCGGCGTCGGTCAGTGAGGTTCGCCAGTCCACCCCCACCACTGTCGCGCCGGCCTTCGACATCGCGCCAAGCAGCTCGGCGGTGCCGACCCCGAAATGCGTCATCGGCACGCCGGCGCCGGCCAGCGCGGAAAACACCCTGCTGCTGTGTGGCGCCACGTAGCTGCGGTAGTCCGCAAGCGACAGCGTGCCCGCCCACGAATCAAACACCTGAATCGCGTCAACCCCGGCGTCCACCTGGGTCTGCAGAAACGCGATGGTGACGTCGGTGAGCGTCGTCATCAACGCGTGCCAGGTTTCTGGGTCGCCAAGCATCATCGCCTTGGTGCGCTCGTGGTGCCGGCTGGGACCGCCCTCGACGAGATAGGACGCCAGTGTGAACGGGGCGCCGGCGAACCCGATGAGCGGGACGTCGCCCAGCTCAGACACCAGCGCCGACACCGCCTGCGCGATCGGCGCAACCTGTTGTGGCTCAAGCATTTTCATGGCCTTGACATCGGCGATGGTGCGCACTGGATGCTCGATCACCGGCCCGACATCGGGCACGATGTCGAGCTCGATGCCCGATGCGCGAAGCGGCACCACGATGTCGGAGAACAGGATCGCGGCGTCGACCCCGTGCCTGCGGACGGGCTGCAGGGTGATCTCGGTGATCAGCTCGGCGTCAAAGCACGCCGCCATCATGGTGTTCTTGGCCCGCAGCGCCCGGTACTCGGGCAGCGACCGGCCGGCCTGCCGCATGAACCACACCGGCACCCGGCTGGGTTTGCGGCCGCTGGCTGCGGCCAGATAGGGCGACTCGGGCAGCTCGCGGCGGGTATTCATCGGCTCCAATGCTGCCATGAGCCCTCAGCTGTCGGGACCGTCGTCCTGGTCCCCGGTGGCCTGGCGCGAGCCCGACCCGGCCTCGCGGTCGACCGGGTGCGGCGGCCATGGTCGCGGCGTGATGCACCGCGGGATCGCCGACTGGGTTGCGCTCGGCGGCTTGTCCCAGTCGAACTTGACGTTCTTCCACTCGGTGGGCGATTCGAACGACGCGTGCAGGCACTTGAACACGGCCGAGCCGAACGACGTCTGTGCGCTGCAGAAGCCGGCCCGACGAAACGAGACGTTCTCGCCGGTGAACCTCGCGTCGTCGAACGAGGTGTCCTTGCCGCTGAAGGTGGCGCCGGCGAACGAGGCGTTGCGGGCGCGAATCGTCGCTCCGGCGAACGTGGCGTCGGATTTGAAGGTGGCCCCGTCGAACGACACAACTTCTGCGTTGAATTTCACGTCCTCGAACGAGGTGTTCGGGCCGCTGAACACGGCCCCGTCAAACCAAACGTGCCTGCCGGAAAACCTCGCGCCGGCGAACCACGCGTCCTCGAACAGCACACCGGTCAGATCGAAGTCGTTGCCGGACCAGCTGGTGTCGGCCGTGCGGGCAAGACGTTGCCACAGCACCCGGACGATCGTGTCGCGGACCTCGCGGTCGTTCTGGCGGACCGCTTGCCGCCGCGTCTCCTCGATGTTGATGGCAGGTGGGGTCGCCGACCACGTTGTCGTGGAGACGAACTCGCTGAGGTGGTTGGCGCCGGAGTCCGGGTCGTACGGCAGACGCAGGTAGGCGCACAGCACGTCGACACATTGCTGGCGCTGCGAGAAAACCCGGCTCTCATCCGCGGCGGCGGCCATCGCGTACACACCGGCGATGCGCACCGCCGTGTCCGAATCTCCCAACTGGATCGACGCCGCGCCGAACCGCTGCGCGAATTGTGCTCGCTCCGTGTCCTTTTGGCGCCGATACACCACCACCAGCGCGACGGCGATCACCGCACCGGCGATCGCGGGCAGCCCCGACTTGGCCACGTCGACGTCGCTGGCACCAGTGGCGTGCGTGAAGACCGCACCTCTGATGATCCAGGTTGCCAGCGCGGCAAGGCCGACCCCGATGAGAACTGCTGCGGTGATCGATGCGAGCAACGGGATCCGCGGGGTGCGACGCAGCCCGGTCGTGACCCAGGTGCGCGTTGTGCGCCGCAGGGTCTGCGCGGGCCGGAAAACACTCGCGAGCAATCCACCGATGATGACGGCGACAACGGCGCCGGCCGTGATGCGCACGGGCAGCTGGCCCGCGATCGAAAGGCCGGGCCGCCCCGCCACCGCATCCAGGCCGAGGGCCAAGAAGACCGCCAGGCCCGCGGCCACGGCGGCGGCAACGACGATCACCGCCACCACCCATGCCGGGGCCTTCCGGATCAGTCGAGGTCGCCGCAGCGACGGGTCGGCCTGGATCTGCGGTTTTTCTTGCTGGTCGTCGCGATTGGGACGGGCGATTTCCTCGGTGGCATCAGCAACCCGTTCCGGCATGCTCACATCGTCTCATCTCGGCAGCACGGGTCGCCCGCCAAATCGGCGCGCCTGCACACAGGCCTGCCGAGATGGGCTAGCGTCAAACGCCATGACCACCGCCGAACCGGCTCAGTTCCGTGAAGCGGTGGCGGCGATGAATGCCACCACCGTGCGACCGGAAATCGAGCTCGGCCCGATCCGTCCGCCGCAGCGGCTGGCGCCGTTCAGCTATGCGCTTGGCGCGGAGGTCCGCCATCCCGAGACGGCCATCGTCCCCGAGC
>JAOPVX010000145.1 GCA_025965975.1 Mycobacterium sp.
CCCTGCACCTGGCCGGCCAGCATGTTCGTGGTGGCATCGCCACCGGCGGGTTCATCGATCAGGCTGACCTTGACGCCCGCCTTGTCGTAGTAGCCGAGCTGCTGGGCGAGCATGTAGGGCAGGTAGATCTGCTTGGACATGCCGCCGACCATGATTGTCAGGTCTGGGCTCCCGGAACCGGCTGCCGACCCCGCGGTCGAGCCGCCGGCGCCTGTGTTGTTGTTTGCGCAGCCGGCCAGGGCGAGTGTGCCGACGGTCGCGACGACGGCGAGCGCTTTCCATCGTGAGGAGGACATCGTTATTTCCTTCCAATCAAGGGGCGGGGGAATGCAGGACCATGCGGGGGTATCAGACAGCGGTCATATCCGCGGAGCCCGACGGTGGCCGCCAGCGCAGGATGCGGTTCTCGAGCAGGGTGATGAGTGTTTCGGCGACGAGGGCGATGATGGCCACGATGACCATCCCGGCGAGAACACCGTTCATGTCGAAGTTGTTCTGGGAACTTCTGATCAGCAGCCCCAGACCTTGGTCGGCGCCGAGGATCTCCCCGACCAGAGCGCCGATCAGAGCGAAGCCGAAGCTGATGTGCAGGCTTGCCAGAATCCAGGTGAACGCCGATGGAATGACGACCTGCCGGGTGACCTGCAGGCGGGAAGCGCCCAGAATCCGGGCGTTGGAGATCAGGTTGCGGTCTACTTCCCGGGTTCCCTGAAACGCATTGAAGAAGACACCGAAGAAAACCAGCACGACGGCGAGCACGATCTTGGATTCGACGCCGAACCCGAAAGCCACGGTGAAGATCGAACCCAGAATGATCCGCGGAATGGAATTGGCGACCTTGATGAACGGGGACATCAGATCCGCCATCAGCCGGCTGCTGCCCAGGCCGACCCCGCAGATCACGCCGAGCACCACACCGATGACGAAGCCGTAGACGGCCTCCTGCAGGGTGACCCGGACCTGCGCACCCAGCGAGCCTTGCGGGGTGCCCACGGTGACCCAGGTTTTGAGGGTGGCCCACACCTGGCTGGGTTGACCCCAGAAGAAGGGGTCGATGCTCTTGCTGTTAACACCCCATTCCCAGATCAGCAGCAGCACCAACACGATGCCCAGCCGGGCCAGGTCCATCAGCACCCGGCGCTGCAGCCGCTGGCAGCGGGCCGAGCGCGCGCGTGGCGCCCCTGGAGCGGTCGCCTCGATGACCGCACGGCCACTCAGTGTCGGCGCTGCGCTCTCGATCATGACGCCACCGCTTGGGTGGTGCGGGCGTATGCGGTCTCGACCTCGGAACGCAGGGCGTCCCAGATTTTTTCGTAGATGGCGACGAATTCGGGTTCGAACCGGATTTCCTGTGTTCGTCGGGGTCTGGGCAGGTCGACCGGGAACACCGACTTGATCGTTCCTGGGCCGGCGGTGAGGACCACCACCTTGTCGGCGAGCGCGATGGCCTCCTCCAGGTCGTGGGTCACGAAGATGACCGCGGGCCGGGTCAGCTCCCACAAGTCCAGCAGTTCATCGGACATGATCGACCGGGTCTGCACGTCCAGGGCGGAGAACGGCTCGTCCATCAGCAGCACCTGCGGCTCGTTGATCAGGCTCTGTGCCAGGGCGACCCGTTTGCGCATCCCGCCGGACAGTTGGTGGGGGTAGCGGTCCTCGAAACCGGCCAGCCCGACGCGACGCAGCCAATCCCGAGCAGCGGCGTTGGCCTTGTTCCGGGATTGGCCACGGAAGCGCGGTCCGGCGGCGACGTTGTCCAGCACGCTCTTCCACGGGAAGACGGCGTCCTGTTGGAACATGAACGCGACCCCGGCGGTGATACCCGACACCGGCCGATCGGCGACCGTGACCGTGCCTGCCGATGGGCGTTCAAGGCCGGACACCAGCGTGAGCGTTGTCGACTTACCACACCCCGTAGGCCCCACGACGGCGCAGAATTCCCCGGTTTGGATCGTCAGATCGAAATCTCGAAGCGCGGTGAAGACCCCGCCCTTCGGGGTCGCGAACCTTTTCGTCACGTTCCGTAGCTCGATCGCCGGCGAGTGCCGATTGATCGGTGACGGCGGCGCGGTCGATATGCTCATGGCCCGAAGCTACGTGCGCCGGTCACACTTCCCAGCTTGTCCGCGAAACCCGCGCAAGCAGCGATTTTGAGCTTTTGCGCATTCTGCTCACTGGCGGGGCTACGCTGGATCCATGGCCAGGAAAGGCCGACCGGCCGTGCGGCTGGGCACCCAAGTCCTGCTACTGCAGATCGTCGTGGTGGTGCTGACCCTGGGCATTGCGTTCGGGGTCTTCGCCTATATCAGCGGTCAGCGGCTCTCGGCTGAGTACGGTCAGCGTGCATTGTCAATCGCCCGCACGGTGGCCTCCGAACCAGCGGTGCGCGCCAACGTCGCTCGCTACTCGGGAGGCGAACTGACAGCGAGCCCACAGCTCACCGACGAGCTTGCCAACGGGGAACTGCAACGCATCGCCGCGGACGCGCAACAGCACACCGGCGCGCTGTTCGTGGTCATCACCGATGACGACGGCATCAGGCTCGCCCACCCCACCCGCGACCGGCTCGGGCAATTGGTCAGCACCGACCCGTCCGAAGCGCTGGCTGGACACGAGGTGGTTGTCCAGGAGACGGGCACCCTCGGCGAATCGGTGAGGGCGAAAGTCCCAGTATCGCAGCCTGATTCCAATGCGGTCGTCGGCGAGGTCAGCGTCGGCATCTCGACCTCGGCGGTACGCCGCCAGCTGCTCAGCGACCTGCGTAAGGCTGGTCTACTGGTCGGGGCGGCACTCCTGCTGGGCGTCATTGGCTCGCTGCTGTTGGCCCGGCGTTGGCGGGGGCTGACCCTTGGTCTGGAGCCGGCAGAACTGGCCGAGCTGGTTCGGGAACAGGCCGCAGTACTGCACGGAATCGGCGAGGGCGTGTTGGCGGTCGACACATCCTGGAAGACGACCGTCGTCAACGACGAGGCGTGCCGCCTCTTGAGCATCGACGGTGAGCCCGGCCGCCCCGTCGAGGACGTCGGACTGACTCGGCGTGTTTTGGATGTGTTCAAGGCCATGGAATCGAAACCCACGCTGGCCGTGGTTGGTGAGCGAATCGTGGTGGTCTCGGCGCGCAACGTGAGCCGCGATGGGCACGAGCTCGGTGCGGTACTCATAGTCCGGGACCGCACCGACGTCGAAGCGCTCACGAGACAACTCGACGCCGTGCGGTCGATGAGCACAGTGCTGCGTGCACAGCGCCACGAGTTCGCCAACCGGCTGCATCTGCTCAACGGGCTCATCCGTGGCGGCCGCGTCGAAGAGGCGTCGCATTACCTTGACGAGATACTTGGTTCGGGCCCCCTCGGGGCTGCGGTCCCCGGCATCGACGCGATCCAAGACCCCTACCTACAGGCCTTCCTGGCGGCCAAGGCTGCCTACGCCAGGGAAGCCGGAGTCACCTTGCAGATCGGCGCCAACACATGGGTGTCGGGCACTCTGGCGCGGCCCGTCGACGTCACGACCGTGCTGGGCAACCTCCTCGACAACGCAATCGAGGCCGCCAGGATCACAGGCAGCGACACCAAAGAAGTGGAAGTGGAGCTCGTGCAGGAGGGATCCACGCTGCACATCACCGTCGCCGACAGCGGCGATGGTGTTGCGCCGGACTTCGCGCCGCACCTCTTCACCGAAGGTACGTCCACCCGGCCCGATCGCGGTATCCCGGGCGGTCGTGGCATTGGCCTGGCGCTGTCCCGACAGATCGCTCGTGCGCTGGGAGGCGACGTCCGATTGGCCGCCGCGGGCAATGCCACGGTGTCGCTGCGCGGCGCGGAGTTCAGCGCCCGGCTGCCCGGAGTGATGGTGCAGGAAGAGCCGGTATGGACAACTTAGATTTGAGCGTGTTGGTGGTCGACGACGACTTTCGGGTCGCGCACCTGCACGCGGGCATTGTCAACGCCATCCCGGGCTTCACCGTGACCGCGACGACCAATACCCTCGCCGATGCCCGTCAGGCCGCCGTGGCAGCCGCCATAGACCTGGCCCTAGTCGATGTCTACCTGCCGGACGGGTCCGGCCTCGATCTTATTCGTGAATTACGCTGCGACACTATGGTATTGACGGCCGCCACGGAAGCCGAAACGATTCGTTCAGCGGTGTCTGCCGGCGCGCTGAGCTACCTCGTCAAGCCATTCACACATGCCGACCTCGCAGCCCGGCTGGCTGGATACGCGCGGTACCGGAGAATTCTTGAGAGGCCCAGTCTCGGTGCGCACGACGTGGAGGCGGCACTGGAAGCCCTTCGTCCCCGCGCGGCCGGATCGCAAGCCGCTGCTGTCACCTCACCGACCAAAAAACTTGTGCTGCAAGCGCTTCAGGCGTCTGCCACGCCGATGTCCTCGGGTGAGGTGTCCACCGCCGTCGGGATCTCTCGGGCCACCGCACAGCGATATCTCGCGACACTGGCCAGCGCCGGTGCGGTGACGATGCGGCTGCGCTACGGGACCACGGGCCGCCCCGAACAGGAGTTCCTGCTTACCGCCAAACGGTCAAAACCGGCCACTAGTCCTGAATGAGCATCAAAGCCCAGCGCCACGCGCACTGCGGGCTGGGAAGGTTCGCGATCGCCGCAACTACCGGTGCGGTCAGGAAATCGTTCCCGCGGCTCAGGCGTCAACCAGGGGGCATCCCCGGTCATCGCCGACCGTGCCGGTGGCTCGGTGACAGCCGAAAGGTGGCAGTGCGATGCCGCGCCGCTGCGCGGCGATAATGCGCTCGGCGCCGCGGGAGCACTGCTGGGCGAATCCGTCGGGGCGCCGGCTTCGTCGAAGCGCACCCAGGAGTCGCCGGTGAGGGTGGTTGGGCGTGGTCGTGCAGGACCTCGGCGATGTGGTCATGGGGCATCAGGCCGGGAAGAAGTGTGTAACCGCACCATGCGCGCCAAGAGGTCATCGAGTGTGATCAGCGGAGCGAAACGTTTACGGATGGGATGCCGTCGTGCTCAGTGAGCAGCGTGTTGAGCTTGTCGCGATGCCAGACCCTGACTTCTCGCAGGCCGCGTGGGCGAGGTGTGCGCGGCTTGCCGTTGTCGTCCGTGGGGTCGTACTCGCGATCCAACGACCTCTCGAGATAGTTGCGGATCTCGTCGACTCCGCCTCCGGGGTCGGCGGGGGAGAGCCGGATATTGGTGATGACGAGCA
>JAOPVX010000166.1 GCA_025965975.1 Mycobacterium sp.
ACATCAACAGCTACCGCAAGAAGCAGCGGCAGCCCTCCGAGTACCCGACCGAGGAGATCACCGACTGGCAGCTGGCTGCCAACGCGGAGCACTCCTCGATCGGTCTGCGCTCGGCGGAGGTGGAGGCGCTGGAGGCGCTGCCTGACAGCGAGATCAAGGAAGCCCTGCAGGCGTTGCCGGAGGAATTCCGGATGGCGGTGTACTACGCCGACGTCGAAGGCTTCCCCTACAAGGAGATCGCCGAGATCATGGACACGCCGATTGGGACCGTGATGTCCCGGTTGCATCGCGGCAGACGTCAGCTCCGCACCCTGTTGGCCGACGTGGCCCGCGACCGCGGCTTCATTCGTGGCGAGCAGCAGCTAGACGCACCGGAGGAGGTGTCGTCATGAGCGACCGTGACGAGCAAGGACGCTGGTCCGCGCCGATCGGGCCCGTCGATCCCGAGCACCCAGAATGTGCGGCGGTGATCGCGGAGGTATGGACGCTGCTTGACGGCGAGTGCACGGCAGAGACTCGGGACAAGCTCAAGCACCATCTCGAAGAATGCCCGGCCTGCCTGCGCCACTACGGCGTCGAGGAGCGGGTGAAGGGGCTGATCGCGAAGAAGTGCAGCGGTGAGAAGGCGCCAGAATGGCTGCGCGAGCGACTGCGGATCGAGATCAGCCGCACCACGATCATCCGTCGCGGCTAGCGCACCGCTTTCGAACCGGCGTTGGGCCGCTTTCCGTGGTTGGCCTTTGAGTGCTTGCGGTCGCGCTTCTTGCGGCCACGCTTGGCCATGGTGTTCCTCCGTGTTGTCTGTACTTGAGTCCATTGTCTCATGGCCCGGCCATAGCACCGTCCACCCGGCGTTGTGGTTCGATAGGGCGGCAGGCAGACACCGAAAGTGGGGTGAAGATGGCCGAGGATGTTCGCGCCGAGATTGTGGCCAGTGTGCTCGAAGTCGTGGTTCACGAGGGCGATCAGATCGGCGAGGGCGACACCCTTGTGCTGCTGGAGTCGATGAAGATGGAGATCCCAGTGCTGGCCGAGGTTGGCGGCACCGTCAGCAAGGTGAGCGTGTCCGTTGGCGATGTCATCCAGGCCGGCGACCTCATCGCGGTGATCAGCTGACGCCCGTCCCGCCGGGGTAATCCCAGATGTCCACCCTCGGTGACCTTCTCGCCGAGCACACGATCTTGCCCGGCAACGCCGTTGACCACATGCACGCCGTGGTGGGTGAGTGGCAACTGCTTGCGGATCTGTCGTTTGCCGACTACCTGATGTGGGTGCGCCGTGACGACGGCGTGCTGGTTTGCGTCGCGCAGGTCCGTCCGAACACCGCGCCGACGGTGCTGCTTGCCGATGCCGTCGGCACCGTGAACCAGGCCGACAAGATGCCGCTGGTGACCGACGCCTTCAAGTCCGGTGCCATCGGAACCGAAAACCTTGTTGGACAGCAGGATTCAGCCGGCCTCAATGTAGAGGCCGTCCCGGTGCGCTACCGCAACGATGTGGTGGCGGTGCTGACGCATCAGACGGCGCTGGCAGCGCGCAAGGCCAGCCCGCTGGAGAGTGCCTACCTCGATTGCGCCGGTGACCTGTTGCTCATGCTGTCCGAAGGCACCTTCCCCAACGTCGGTGATCTGGCCATGTCGCGCTCGAGCCCACGCGTCGGCGACGGGTTCATCCGCCTTGACGAGACCGGCGGTGTCGTGTTCGCCAGCCCCAACGCGATCTCGGCCTATCACCGGATGGGGCTGACCTCCGAACTCGAGGGCCACAATCTGGTCGCGGTCACCAGGCCGCTGATCTCCGACCCGTTCGAGGCGCAGGAACTGGCCAACCACGTCCGCGATTCGCTGGGCGGCGGGTCCAGCATGCGCATGGAGGTCGACGCCGGGGGAGCAGCCGTCCTGCTGCGCACGCTGCCGTTGATGGTGCACGGCAAGGCCGTCGGCGCGGCGGTGCTGATTCGCGACGTCACCGAGGTCAAGCGCCGCGACCGGGCGCTGCTGTCCAAGGACGCGACCATCCGCGAGATCCACCATCGGGTGAAGAACAACCTGCAGACCGTCGCCGCACTGCTGCGCCTTCAGGCCCGGCGCACCAACAACGCCGAGGGCCGCGAGGCGTTGATCGAATCGGTGCGGCGGGTGTCGTCGATCGCACTGGTGCACGACGCGCTGTCGATGTCGGTGGACGAGGAAGTCAACCTCGACGCGGTGGTCGACCGGATCCTGCCGATCATGAACGACGTCGCCACCGTCGACACCCCGATCCGCATCAACCGGGTCGGTGATCTCGGCGTGCTGGACGCCGACCGCGCCACCGCGTTGATCATGGTGATCACCGAGCTGGTGCAGAACTCGATCGAGCACGCCTTCGACACGACCACCCAGCAGGGCTGTGTGACCATCCGTGCGGAACGCTCAGCGCGCTGGCTCGACGTGGTCGTGCACGACGACGGGAGAGGGCTGCCCGACGGTTTCAGCCTGGAGAAGTCGGACCGGCTGGGCCTGCAGATCGTGCGGACGCTGGTGTCGGCGGAGCTGGACGGCTCCCTGGGCATGCACGACGTGCCGTCCGGCGGGACGAACGTGGTGCTGCGGGTGCCGATCGGCCGCAAGGCGCGCCTCGCACAGTAACCGCGGTCACGGTTTGTGCCCGACTTTGCAAATTGACGTTGTGTGACGCAATTCGCATTAAATTGCATTCGCACACAGTTACGGCCCCGACAAATTTTGCCGAGGCCGTAGCTCATTCCGAAACGCCGGGTAGCGGTTAGACCCCGCTACGGGACTTGGTGCGAGCGTTGCGCCGCTTGAGCGCCCGCCGCTCGTCTTCGCTCATTCCGCCCCACACGCCGGCGTCCTGGCCCGAATCCAACGCCCAGGTGAGGCAGTCGGTCGTCACCGGACAGCGATTACAGACAAGCTTTGCGTCAGCGATCTGCGCGAGCGCCGGCCCACTGTTCCCCACCGGGAAGAACAGTTCCGGATCCTCGTCGCGACACACCGCCTTGTGGCGCCAATCCATGGGTCT
>JAOPVX010000178.1 GCA_025965975.1 Mycobacterium sp.
GATCAGACCGGCGCGCATCCATGGCAAGCTTCCCGACGACTTCGCCGGTTTCCCCGGCATGGAAATTCGCGACGAACCCGACGACCGCATCTCGGTGTCGGCCTGGCTGCTCATCGCCCACTTGGCCGAAACGGTCTAACCGCGCCTGCGCAGAACCCCACCCACGCAGCCAACCCGGACCGCCTAAACTGCACCCCGAAGGGTCACGCGATCGAACGAACTCCTGCACCACCCCAGTGGGCTTGGCCCCGCTGCTTGCCACAGGCGTGAACCGGCGACGAGATCCCAGGTCTCACTTCTAGTCTCGTTACCGCTACTAGGTAAACCAGAAAAGTGGTATCGGTGTCGACAGGTGGCCAACTTCTCGAAGCGGCGACGCTAGGCGGTCGGCGAGGTTCCTGCGAGCGCCCGTCGATCCGCTTATTTGGATAACGAGGCGCGTTGGCCGGCCGTTGTCGTCAACTTGCGGGTCTGTGGACCAACGCTGGTCGGACCACGAGGTCCGGCACCGCGGCATGTGTACGACCGATGGCAGTAGAGCGAAAGCGTTTGGGGTTTAGCGATTTCACCGTGCAGCGCGCAGGGCTTGCAACGGTGTTTCGCCAAACATCGTCTTGTGCGCGGCGGCGAATCGGCCGAGGTGGGTGAACCCCCAGCGGTGCGCGACGGCGGCGACGGTGCTGTGAGCAGGATCTGCCGAGCACAGATCCCGGTGGGCACGGCGGAGCCTGATCATGCGGACATAGGCCATCGGTGACATGCCGAGGTGCCGCTGGAATCCGTCCTGCAGCGTGCGCACGCTGACGTGGCTTTGCTTGGCCAATGTCGAAGTGGTTAACGGCAGGTGCGGTCCGGCTTCGATGATGTCCATCGCGCCACGGACCGCTACCGGTCGGCCAGTCTCCGCGGGCGCGGCAAGGGCGTGCCGATAGGGGTGGTCGGCCACCAGCAGCAACCCGTGGATCAGGCTTTCCACCAACGGGTCCCGGACCAGAGAATACTGCATCAGGCCGGCCGGGCACTGGAGCTGACGGTGCACCATCAGCAGTAACCGCACCCAATCATGGACAGCACCGGCTCGCAGCGGTAGTGAGGCGTCGAAGGCGATGGGCGAATCCAGCGGGGTGTCGAGCAGCGCCTCGAGAGCTCTGTCGACGGCGAGTTGGTCGATCTTGACTGCTAGATGGCGGCTGCCGCCGGGCCACCGAGTCACCGTTATCTCGGCGTCGGGCCGATAAACCGAGGCAACAGCGAGCGTCGAGGTCAGCTGCTGGCCCCGATGCCGCGACTCCAGCCAGCCTTTGAGGGGAACACAGACGTGATAGCTGGCCCGAGCCTCGTCGAAATCAATTCCGACGTCGGTCTCATAGGTGATGTCGCCCACGGTGATCGGCCCCACACAGGTAACACGTTGGGCGAGTCCGAAGCTGGTCGATGGCCCTAGCAGCCTGAGCTGATGGGGGTAGTAGGCAGTTTCACACAGGCGAATTGCCTGCTCTGGTGACCTCGTGCGAAACCACGGATCCGACGGCGCCACCCGGGCAACGTCACCCATCGCGTCTATGCATCGTTGTCGTCACTTCCTACGAACCGGGTCAGCCTTGTCGTGAACACGAACGACGCAAGGCGGTCAGTTCAATGTCGTGACGCTCGCCGCCAAAGCTCACAGTGATAGCGGAAGGTGAGCGACGACGCATTTCACCGTGCAGGGGCCTTCCGGGATTGCCCGGGAATTCAGTGGTGCGAGGGTGGATGGATAACTGGGCGCCGCGGATCTTGGTGTGCCGATCGGCCAGGATCGGCGAGGGCAAGCGTCTTGGTGAGCACGTTGTTGTGCACGACCTGGATGAGGTGTCCGTTGAGGCGGAGCACGACTTTGCGTCGGGCGGGTTCGGCGCCGATTTTCAGGCGGTCGTGTGCCCGCGAGTCGATGTCGGCGCCACGCTCGGTCTCAATTGCCTTACGCTCCAATCTATTTAAACCCGTCTAATGGACAAGTTTCATCACCACGAACTGCGGCCCGATACCGCGGCGGCTTCTTACGGGGCGCGGCGGCTTGCGACCGGGCGTCGCCGTCTGCCGACGCGTCTGCCTGCAGGCGCAGCTTGTTGTGCTCAACTCCACGGCCTCGAAGGACTGATGCGCTGATCGGGGGAAGCAGCATTTACATGAAGGCGATTGTCTACCGGCAGCACGGCGGGCCCAGAGGCCCTCGCACTCGAGGATCGGCCCGTTCCCCAAGTCCGGGCCGGGTGAGGCCCGCATCGAGGTCCAACGCGCATTGTGCGACATCGTCCGCTAAACGCGAATCATTAGCCGACCAACGCGGACCGGCTATCCCGACGGCTCCGAGCAGAGTAGCAACGAAGACGTGGCGGAATTATTAATTGCGACAGCGCTTATCGCCAAGAAGAGTTGGTGTTCGAAGGACCGCCGCCACGGGATGCCGGCGAGCCCCGTCGGCAATCGCCGAACTGATTCGCGCAGCCAAGTTCCGCAGCTCGACGCGGGCCGTGATGCGCCGCTGCAGCTGACCAGTTCCTTCGGCAGAACTAAGCCCCGTAATCGCTACCCCTGTCGCCAACTTGGTGCACCGATAGTGATCCACAGCTGGGTGGGGCTGCACGTCGTCGCGCACGGCAGCGGACATCCCGCTTCGACGCCGCGCGTCGGTGAACTCCAGAAGCCGCGGCACAACCAGCACACCATCACATGACCAAACGCATCGCGATCGTCGGCGCTGGCACGGCCGGCCTGCACCTGGGCCTGTACCTGCAGCAGCAGGGTGGGCAGTCAACGATCTTCACCGACAAGAAGATCGAGGACTATCCGAACGTGCGGTTGCTGAACACCGTCGCTCACCACGCGGTCACGGTCGCGCGTGAGGACGATCTCGGCGTCAACCACTGGCCCGACGCCGGCT
>JAOPVX010000256.1 GCA_025965975.1 Mycobacterium sp.
TGGCGTCGGGGGCGAGGAAAGTGAACGCGCCCGGATCCAGCAGGTCCAGCGTGCTCGAAATGGCCCCGTTTAGTGGGATGTGTGGGGCGCGAGTGCCGGGCTGTCCGCTCGGTTGGGCCGGGTCTTCTATGGGCAGTTCGGGATCGAAGCCTACGGCTGTGGCCATGGGGTAGCGGAATCCCAGCGTGATCGGATTGGGGTCGAACTGGTCGAACTGCTGGAAGAATTGGCCGATCCCGTCCCCGGCGCGCAGCATGACGTGATTGAGGGTGAACTCCGTGATCGGTTGTCGTTCGGACTCGTAAGTGTCGAGTAGTGCATCTCCTGCGTCTCCCGAACACACTGCGGCGAGTTTCCAGGCGAGGTTGTGCGCGTCAGCGATTCCGGTATTGCCGCCGAATCCGCCGTAAGGCGGCATGAGATGCGCTGCGTCGCCGACCAGAAAGATGCGACCCTCGCGGTAGCGGTCGGCGATGAAGGCCCCGGTGCTCCAGGTCGTCGCACTGTGAACCGCAATGTCGAGGTCGGCTACACCGACCAACGAACGGATCATTGGAATCGCCTCGGTGGCAACCGAACTCGGACCAATGGAGTCCAGGTCCGTTCTGGGAGTCAGCGCGAACCAGTTGTGGTCGCGAGCTTCGCTGCGGACGAACAACAGAGCGCCCTCAGCCGGGGAGACCATAGCGCTGATCCGCCGTCCGCGCAGTGCCTGCTCGAGGTCGGCATCGAACAAGACGCTAAGACCTCGCCCTGGAATCGGTTGGCCGTGGCGGCCTATGCCCAGGCTGGCGCGGATCGTGCCCCTGGCACCGTCCGCGGCAACCAAGTATCGGGCGGTGATCCGGCTCGGTGGCGTGGGCGGCCTGCGGGTGCCGGCAGCGGATGGAGACCACACCACGTCTGCGGTGACGGTGGACTCGTGCTGCTCGATGTTGACGGCTGTGCAGCCATAGAACAGCTGGGCACCCAACTCGGCGCTGCGTTGCAACAGAATCGGTTCCATGCGGTCCTGGTCGCATGCGTAATGCGTGGTGGGGCTTAGCCGGTTCTGGCGGGCCAGTGCGAGCGGCAGATGTACCCGCTCGTATTCACCGGAGAGGCTATCGCCGATCGCAACACCAAAATGGTGCTCGCCTGCGGCACGTATCGCTTCTTCGATGCCGGCAGACCTATACAGCTCCATCGTTCGGGCGCTGACACCGCGCAACTTGGGATGGCTCGAGGTCGCGGCATGCCGCTCCACCAACCACACGCGTAATCCCTGTTGCGCCATAAACATTGATGCAGCCAACCCGACGAGGCCGCCGCCGACGACCAGAACATCACAATCGCACGCGTCGTCACTCCTCAACCCACCGCTCACAGCCCACCCCTCCGGGCAGTCGTAGTCGCTTCAGGCAACCATCTGAAAGCCGTAGCGACGAAAATGGATTCGCTTTGGGTGGTCGCAGTGACCCCGATCCCCCACATTTCCTGATCAGCCTTCGTCTTGCGGGGTGGCGTCGGTCATGGTGCCGACAAGCAGGCATGGCGCGTTCGACCGGTTGCTCCAGGCGTGGTTGGTGCCCCGGATGATCACGGTGTCGCCGGGCCGCATGAGCACCTCATCGCTGTCGGTGACCAGAAAGATTTCGCCGCGGACGCAGGTAAGACAGTCGAGGGTGTCCGTTCGGTGCATGCTCGGATGCCGCGCGAGATCGGCCTGGCTCGGCTGGTGCTTCTGGCGAACCTCTTCATTGAGGTCGGCCAGGACGCGGCGGTGCTCGTCTTCGTCGGTGTCGTCCGGCGGGATCTCCAGTGCCCGGCAAATCATGCCGCTGGGGAAGGGTTCGCGGCTAGCGCCGAGACCCTCCGTCTGCGCCCGGTCGCCGTCAATGCTGTTGTCCACCGGGGTCTCTTGGGTTGCCCACAGTGTGGCGCGCCAGTAGAACCCCTCGCGGGACTGGACATTGGTCAAACCGTGTTGTAGTACCGCTGAGCGGCCATCGGTGTCGGGCCCGACCACAAACCGGTTCAAATGAGTCGTCACTGCACTGTTCCTTTCCATCGTGGTTGTCGGCTTCTCACGCCGTGATATGCGGTGCGAAGTCTGGGGTCGGGGTTTCGGGCCTGGTGTAGGCGCTGCCTCGCACCGAGGCCCCGGCGATACGGACGGTGTGCTCGCAGAATCGCCGAAATCCCATGACATCCAGGCCGAGGCAGAACACCTTCACCCCGTCTTCCAGCGCAGACTTACAGCCGTCGACGCTGGGATCGAGTACCGGACCGCCCATCACCGCAACGCCGTGCCGATCGGCGGCGGCTTGCACCTTCAGGTACGCCTCACGGATCTTGGGGCTGTCGGTCATGTTGTTGCCCTCACCGATGGCATAGGCGAGATCGCCGGGACCGAAGGCCAACACGTGGACTTGGTCCAATGCGCAGATCTCCTCGATGTTGTCGACTGCGTCGGGGTTCTCGATGAGCGGGACCACGAGGAAGTTGCGGTTGTTCCATTCGGCGTAGTCGACGAAGGTGCGATAGGAGTACCGGGCGGCGCGGGTGGCCGGACAGATGCCGCGCGTGCCCAACGGCGGAAACAGTGCAGCATCGAGGACACGGCGCACATCGTCAGCCGTCTTCACCTCCGGCACGAACAGTCCCTGCGCCCCGGCTTCCATCGCACGCCGGACGGCGGTTTCGTCCGCACAGCTCGGTACGCGTACCAACGGCACCAAGCCGACAGTGTCAGCCGCCAGGACCGCGTCCTCAATGGCACGGGGATTGGCCGGGGAATGCTCGGTGTCGAGCATGACGAAGTCGAAGCCGGTCAGCCCCAGGACTTCGATCAGGGCGCGATCGCCGGTAAAGCACTGCATTCCCAACGGAATCTGGCTCTGCTTGATCATGGCGAGCAGGCGGTTGTCGATATCGAACATGGTTGGTGCTCCTTTCAGTTGCGGGATTGATGACAGATCACGCGCCGGGATCGGCTCGCAAGTCACAGGCTGTGATGCCGTGGACGGCGCAGGCTTCGTCATCGTCGGGCAGGTGACCGCTCACCCCGACCGCACCGATGACGGCATCGTTGTCGGCGCGGATCAGAACGCCGCCAGGGACGGGCACCAGGTTGCCCTCGGCCAGTGAAACCAACGAGTTGACGAAGGCGGGGTTGGACGCCGCCCGTGCGGCCAGGCTTCGGCTGCCTACACCCATGTTCAACGCACCGTGGGCTTTTCCGCGGGCGATGCGTTCCCGCAGAAGGCTCGAGCCGTCTTCTCCCGCGAAGGCCACCAGCCTTCCGGCAGCGTCCAGCACCGCAACCGTCATCGGGGGAAAGTCGCTGCTCCGTGCGTGCGCAAGAGCGCGCACCACAATTGTGCGGGCGGCAGCGAGGCTGATCGCGGTGCCCCACGGGTTAGACATCGTGCCTCCAAACGAAAATCTACGTTTCTATTTGACTTGGACCGTACGCTGTGGACCGCTATAGCGCAACCGATCGTTTTCGTTTAGGATGTTGTTATGCCCCGACTCAGCGAGCAGACCCGCGCACAACGCCGCCAGCACATCCTCACCAGTGCGTGGACGTGCTTCTCCCGCGACGGCTTCCACGCCACCTCGATGGACCAGGTGATCGCGCAGACAGGGATGTCCTCCAGTGCGGTGTACCGCTACTTCGGCAGCAAGGAGGAGATCATCCACGCCAGTGCCGAGGAAGGGGTGCGGCGGGTGCGGGGAATTTTCGTGGGTCTACTCGACCGCGAACCCGTCCCCAATCCGGCCGAAACGCTGAGCCTGATCGTCGCCGAACTGCGCAACAGAACGGACAACCCCGACTACGACATGACGCGACTCGCGCTGCAGACCTGGGCGGAGGCACTGCGCGATCCGGTACTGCAGAAGCGTGCCCGCGGCTCCTACCTCGAAACCCTCGACCACATTGCCGAATTGGCCGGCAGGTGGCGCGACGACGGATACATCCCGCCGAACTCGGACACCACCGCCGTTGCCGCAACCCTGTTTTCGCTCATGCACGGTCTGATCGTGATGCACCACCTCGTCGACGACGTGCCGCCTGATGCCCTCCGCAACGGACTTTCGCTGCTCGGCGCGGCCGTCGTCGGCCCATACACCTTGCCCACCGCACCGCCACAGGAGGCCAAGCGATGACCGACATCGACCTCACCGACCTAGCCGGCGCCCGCGACGGGTCCCAGCCGCTTGGCGGCTACCTGGCCAGTCCACCGGGCAGCGGTCCGTGGCCCGCCGTGGTGATGATCCACGAGATCTTCGGGCTCGACGAAGTCATGCGTGGCCACGCTGACCGGCTCGGCGGTCTTGGCTACCTCACCCTGGCCGTCGACCTTTTCAGCGCGGGCGGCACCGCACGGTGTCTCGTCTCGACGATGACCGCCATGATGCGTGGGCGCGGCCGCGCGTTCGCCGACATCTCCGCCGCGCACGATTACCTGGCAGGTTCTCCCGACTGCACCGGCAAGATTGGCGTCATCGGCTTCTGCATCGGAGGGGGCTTCGCGCTCCTTACCGCGAACAACGGATTTGACGCGGCCGCAGTGAATTACGGCCAGCTACCGCGTCACCTTGACGAAAAAGTGGTAGGCGCCTGCCCGATCGTCGGAAACTACGGTGGTCGCGACCCTTCGCTTCGAGGTGCCGCCCACCGGCTCGACGCGGCGCTGGACAGCGCGGGGGTAATCCACGACGTCAAGGAGTATCCGGCTGCCAGCCACGCGTTCCTCAACGACGCCGAAGCCGGCCCCCGCGTGCTTCGTCCCCTCCTGCGGGTTGCCGGCATAGGCCCCGAGCCCGACTCGGCCAAGGACGCGTGGAACCGGATCGAAGGATTCTTCGCCGCGTTCCTACATTGACGCACGCTGGAGCGGGACCCCAATCCACGACCGAGAGGGGCACTCACCGGGGGTCTGGTTGGGGACGCGCACAGCGGCCTGAATATTGACCGTGAATTTGCTGGCACGGTGATGTCCCAACGGAAGTCACCGAGGTTCTGGGTTTCGATGGTGAGAGTCAGGGATGAGTGACCATCCCGGCAGTGCGGCCGTCGAGTGCACGGAAGATGTTGAGCCGATTACACTTAGGCTCGACTTTGACTGAGGGCCCTCGTGTTTGGAGTGCAATCCAGAATGGGGCCACAGTCTGAAAGCGAGAGCCCGTGGACAAAACGCATGGCCGCCGGGCGGATCTCATCGTGATCTCTGCGCTCAACAAGTGGGCGTGCGCGTCGTGCGGTCGCGGCGGCGATCTGCTGTTTTTGGAAGACGATGCTCCCCTGTGCCTGGACTGCGCCGACCTCGCCCATCTCGCCTTCCTGCCGTCGGGTGATGCCGCGCTGAGTAGGCGGGCGAAGAAACTCAGCGGGCTCGCGGCGGTGGTTGTGCGGTGGAGCCGGTCGCGCAAGCGCTATGAGCGTCAAGGCATCCTGGCCGAAGCGGAGGCGATCGAGCGTGCTGAACAGCAGTGCCTATCCGACGCCGAGGCGCGCGCCCGCCGCAGGGACCGGGACAACGTGCGCCGAGCCGACGAAGACGTGCAATTCCAGGCCGAGCTTGCCGCCGCGGTCCGCGCACACTTCCCGGGCTGTTTACCTAGCCGGGCGGAGGCGATCGCGCGTCATGCGGCAACACGCGGCAGTGGCCGGATCGGACGAAGCGCGGCCGGGCGGTCTTTCCATCCCGACGCCGTACGCCTCGCCGTTGCGGCGTCGGTCAGGCACGTTGACACCGACTACGACGAGCTGCTGATGTCGGGCGTCGACCGAGAAACGGCTCGACGCCAGGTACGCGAGCGTGTCGAGGAAGTGCTGAGTGGGTGGCGCGACGGGGTCGCAACGCCCAAGTCGGGGTACTCGGAAATTTAGCTATTTTCAACCGAATTGGCGAGCTCCGTCAGAGTCCACCAGTCTGCGTGGCCTTCTCGGACGCGGTACCCCGCGGATTAACTTGAGCTGTGACCCCTGCTGAACATGCGCATCTCATCATGCGAAAATGCATGATATCATGCAGATATGTCCAAGACGGTCCAGATTCGCGACATCGAAGATGAGGTGTATGCAGCGTTGGTGCGCCGCGCCGCGGACGAGGGGATCACGGTGCCGGAGTTGCTGCGCCGGGAAGTAGCTCGATTGGCGGCGCGGCCGTCGGTCGCGCAGTGGCTCGCGCGCACCGGCAGGCGGCCCTCGGCGATATCCACGGCCGAGGTGCTGGCGACGTTGGACGAATGGCGCGGCGAGTGGCCAGATGCTGGTCGTTGATGCATCGTGCCTGTTCGAGGTCGTCGCGGACACGCCGCGGTCGGGTGAGATCGCGGCCCGCCTAGCCGTCGATGTCGACCAGGTGGCGCCGCACGTGATTGACGTTGAGGTGATGGGCGTTATCCGCGCCCATCACCTGCGCGGGCACCTGGATGGCACGGCCGCTGGGCAGGCGGTAGCCGATCTGCGGGACTGGCCCGGCGAACGGTTCGGGCACCGTTGGCTGCTGGAGCGGACGTGGCAACTGCGCGACTCGGTACGGGGATGGGATGCGTTCTATGTCGCATTAGCGGAGGCGTTCGATGCGACATTGCTTACGCTGGACGCGCGGCTTGCACGCGCACACGGGCCCACTTGCCGGATCGAAGTGCTCGATTACTGATCGGGCCGACCCGATTATCGCCCACCACTAGCGCTTGGGAACATTCACGATGGGACTCGTCGGCAGCAGCCCTACTCCCAGGGGACCAACCGCCAGGGCGGCTTCGCCCGGACGGACACCACGCGCGGCCATCTGAGCACGTGCCTATCGCCCGGCGTGTCACAAACTGTCATCACAACTCATCGGGTTAAACGCCGAGAACGGCGCCTCGTCGGTCCAGCAAGATTGCGCAGCTCAACCAGTCAGTCATTTTCGCCAGCAATGACTTGGCGACCAGCTACGCAGGTCGACTGCAGTCGGCCATCGCACCGCTCATATGGAATAACGAATAGCTCTGGCAGGCAAGCTGTCCGTCCTCGTAGCGATTCTGATACTGCTCGGCCGGCGCTGTGATGGCGAGCGGTCGTCCGTTCACATCACTTATCTCGAGTGTGTCTGTCGAGTTTGGTTTGACAACCTGAACCTCAAAATCGTAGGTGCAGTGACAATGCGCGGTTCGGGCCGTGATCTTGATATCGGTCGATTCGCCGGGATCCAGGGTGACATCCTTGGTCGAGAAGAACGGCAGATTCGACGTGTCGGCCTGCGAGCCCTCCGGGCCCGTCTTCTCCGGTTGCGCGGCCACCACGTCTCCTGAGTCGAGGTTGAAGCCCAAATCGACAAGATCATTGGTCCCGGCCGAGGGCGCTTGAACGTACGTCACGGCAATCGGGCTCAGGCGCTCGATCACTTTCGCACTGATGCTGCGGATAGTGATTCGGTCGGAGCCGCTGTTCTGCAAGAGCAGGCGCCGATGCGACTCGCCGCCGTCGACGGCGCCCCGGGTCTTCGCCCAGCTGTAGACGTCGGTATACAACTTCGTGGCCAAGAGGACAAACCTCTCTGGATCGTGCGCCGCACCGAGATCGACCTGAACGGCGCGACGGCCACGATCGGGCGCTCCGATGCCGTCACCGCAACCTCGGACCAAGACCCCGCGTGGACAACAGCAGGCGACATCAGCTGCGGCGATCTCACCATTGCACGGGATGGAGTTCAGGAACCGTACTGATATGGGTACGGCTCTTCGCCAGCAGCGCTTCGCAACCACGTGACCCTGCGCCGGGTGGCGCCGAAGAGAATGGAGTAAACACTGCTGCCGCGAGGCGGGAGACGCCGCCAGATCGCCTCTGTGTCCTCTCGACGTGATTGGCCCTTTTGACCTGCTGTTTATGTGTGGGTCGCACGGGTGGACGACTCCAAGGCACGTACGTTGTGCCCCTGAGCTTCTGCGTTCTCTATCACTATCCTGCAAACTCATGGCCGAAATTCCATCCGCGCCTGCAGCATTGCGCTAAATTTCCGCGGCGACCGCCCAGGGCTACCTGGTGCCGGCGAAGCCCTTGGGGAGCACGACCGACCTCTCTTCGCTTGCAGGGCTACCGAGCCTAATTCTCAACGCATACTGGCTTTTCGGTATCCGATTACCATCGGCGCCACGCACGCCACGGCAATGCAGGCCGACCACAGCAGCGTTTCGATCATCGGCCAAAGCACCGGACCACCGAGCGACAATCCCCGCATCGCATCAACGGCGTAGCTCATCGGCTGATGTTCGACCACCGGCTGAATCCAACCGGGATACTGTGCCAACGGCACAAACCCAGTGCAGAAGAAAAACAGCAGCGCAACCACGATCCCCATCGACTCAGCAAGCATCGTGTTCACCAAGTACAACGACAGCGTGGTGACGAGGAACGAGAACGCCACCCCGAAGGTCACGGGCACCGCCAGCCACGCCAACGCTGCGGGGATCCCCTGCTCGAATCGCAAACCCAACACCAACCCGGTGCACATGACGAGCACAGCACTGACCAGAATCCGGACCACCTCGGCGGAAAGCCGCGAGAGCAGACCCGACGCGCGATGGACGGGAAGAACCCAAAATCGAGCCAGCAATCCTTCCTCGCGCTCGCGCATGAGGCAGATTCCACTGGCCGTCGATCCGAAAACGGCACCGACGAGCGCGGCCATCGGAACGCTGCCGTAGAGCGCACTGTGGCCGCTGACCGCCGACACGGGTTTCCCGAACACGAGGTTTATCGACACAAGGAATGTCGACGGCAAAATGAGGGCCTGGATGACTGTCTGGACATCGTGGCCCCACCGAATAAGTAATCGCTGTGTCTGCACCCAGGTGTGCAGAACGAGTAACCGGGGGGAACTCTCCGCTCGTGTTTGGTCGATCAACGGGCGCGCATGGTCATACAACGGCACGCGACCCGGCCGTGCAGCTTCATCCGCAACAGACGTCATCGCCGCCTCCGGAGAACGAAGCCGTACAACGGCACCGCGATCACCCCAACGCCGACTAACCAGGCCAGCGCCGGCCCGATGACTGACCAGTTCGGCCATGCAGCCGAGCCCGTCGCGTCACCAGCTAAGGCGCGCAGCGCATCAACGAACTGGGAATTGAACTGGCTGCGAACGAACGGCTGGATCCACCCCGGGAATTGCTCCGCAGGTTGGATTCCGACTGAAAGCACCCCCAAGATCAACAGCGGAAGCAGCAGTATGTAGGTGGTCGCCTCAGGATCCTTCGAGACCATCCCGATCAGGTCGCCGACGAAAGACATTGTGATGCCGATCAGGAGCACCAACAAGCAGAAACCGATGGTGTATTCCGCGCCGCGGTAGAACCGGAATCCGATCACATATCCCCACAGAATCGCAGTCGCCAACGCGATCGCGCACCTGCACACGTTGCCTGACATGCGGGCGGCCAACGGTGTCATCACCGGAATAGGCATAGAACGAAATCGTCGATTGATGCCGTCAACCTTGTCAGTCGCCGACCGAAGCGCGGCGGACATCGCTGCGAAATACACTGTCTGCAAAGCGATCACCGGCATCAGGTACTGGGCATAGCTGCCGTGCACGAACGCCCCCATGACCTGCTTGAGCGGGACATAGTAACTAGCCGTGAAGACCCCGGAAAGGGAGACCGCGATCAGCAGTTCCCCGTTACGCAGGGTCGGCGCGATCGCGCGGACAGTAAGCACCCACCACTGCCGAATTGTCGACGGGCTCGGCCGAACCGCCGTCAAGGCAGTCATGACACCACGTCAGCCGCCGCCCGGTCGGCCGCATGCGGCGCGGACTCCTTGGTCAAGGCGAAGAAGACGTCGTCGAGCGAGGGTCGCCGCAGCGCAACGTCCGCCAACTCGATGTGGGCCGAATCGAGCCGACGCAGCACCTCCACAAGGGTGTTGGCCCCGCCGGGCGCGGGCATGGCAATCCGGTCCGACGCCATAGTCAGCTTCGCCCTGTTCTCTTCGGGCAGCAGCGAACCCAGCGCATCGACCATCGCGGGCAGGTCCCGCGGGTCCTGGGGAACGATCTCGCAGTAACCGCCTCCGGTGCGCTCCTTGAGCTCGTCGGCAGTTCCGTGCGCGATGATGGCGCCGCGATCAATCACAATGATCCGGTCGCTGAGTGTGTCTGCCTCCTCGAGATACTGAGTCGTCAGAAGCGTGGCGATCCCGGCGCTCTTGAACCGGCCTACCAGATCCCAAATGCTTTGCCTGCCTTGCGGATCGAGTCCCGTCGTGGGCTCGTCCAAGAACGCCACCTCTGGGCGGACGATGAGACCGCATGCGATGTCGATCCGCCGGCGCATCCCGCCCGAGTAGGTATCCACGCGCCGGTTCGCGGCGTCGTCCAGGTCGAACTCGCGGATAAGTTCTGTTGCCCGCGCGCGTGCAGCCGATTTCCTCAGTCCCTGGAGCCGCCCGAACATCACCAGATTCTGTTGGCCCGTCAGCATGTTGTCGACAGCCACCTGCTGACCGGTCAGCATGATCGATCGGCGTACCTTCGCCGGGTGTGAAACGACATCGTGACCGGCAACCCACGCATGACCTCGATCCGGCCGCGTCAGAGTCGACAAGATGTCCACCATGGTCGTCTTGCCGGCGCCATTCGGCCCGAGGAGACCGATCACTTCACCTCGGCCGACGTCGAAACTGATGTCGTGCAACGCGGCAACGTCCCCGAACGACTTGCTGATCCCTCTGACGATCACACTGTTTTCGGTGGCGGGCAGTGCGCTCCCCCGGGCGCGGATTCTTCTCACGGACCGACCGCTCGTTCCAGGTCCTTCAACGATGTTTCGAGATGTTCGAGCAGGCGCTCAGGGTCGGGTACCGCCCGGGCGGACCCAGCGATTCCGAAATCGAGACTGTCGGCGCCGCTGAACAACCCGAAGTTGAGCGCTTGTGCCCGCAACGTCGGCGCCAACGGATAGGTGCCCTCGAGCCGCGCTCCGTTGCGGTAAAGCGGTTCCCTCGTTCCACGCACATGAGTGATGGCAAGGTTGAATATCGGCGGGATCCGCGCGCCCAAGCCAGTACCGCCGCCGATCGGCGCACAGATGAGTCCACCCAATTGAATCGCCAACTGCCGCGGCAGTTCTCGTATTATCGAAACGTTGTACTGCATCGATTCGTGAATGGTCTCCAGGCGTTTCGCCGGGTCATCGAGGTCGGTGGCAAGGTTGCAAACGGCGCTGCCGAGGATGTTGCCGGCGTCGGCATCGGTCTCGTTGCGCAGGTTGACCGGAACCATCGCGACAAGCGGCATGTCGGGCAGCGCATTGCGCTCGGCGAGGTAAGCGCGCAGCGCGCCAGCAGACATCGCCAGAGCAACGTCATTGACGGTCACCCCTGCCGCGCTCGCGACGTCCTCAACGCGGTGCAGAGGCCAGGATTGCGCTGCGCAGCGCTTCGGCCCAGCGCTGGCGACGTTGAAGATGGTCCGCGGTGCGCCGAACGCGGGGATCAGCTGCCGCTCACGCAGCGCTGCGCGCATCAACGACACAGAACGGCCAAGGTGGGCGACGGAATTCGCCATCCCAGCAGATCGCTCCCGCCGTGTCCGGCCCGGCAACTCGGCGCGGTGGAGTTCGGGCCCCTGCGACCACGCCATCCGTATCTGCTTGTCATGCGGATCACGACTCAGCGTCTCCTCCAACAGCTTCGCCCCGGTCACACCGTCGCTCACAGCGTGATGCGCCTTCATATACAGCGCAAAGCGCCCGTCGCTGAGGCCGTCGATCACGTGCATTTCCCACAACGGCTTGTGGCGATCGAGCAGGCGGCCATGCAGGTCGCCAACCACTGCGAACAACTCGCTCGCCCCTCCAGGCGCCGGCAACAACGCGTATCGCACGTGATAGTCGATGTCAACGTCATCGTCATGCGACCACCGCAGGCTTGAGGTTCCGCGGCGAGTCGTTGCGGGATGCCTGGCGTACGTCGGCGCGACATCCCTGTTAGCCCGTAGCGCCTCGTAGGTTTCCCGCGCATACTCCGGCCCCGAGCCTTCCGGCGCCCTGAACAGTTGCAGGACGGCAATATGCATCGGATAGTCGCCGGACTCGAGCAGCAACAACACCACCGCTTCGGGCGGCGCGAACCGTTTCATATCCCTCTCCTGCTCCGAGGCGGGCCAGTGGTCGGCGGATTCGGTGTACCGGTCGATGGGCGCTAGATGGTCGCCGATCAGTGGCAGCCCGCCGGTGTCATTCGCTCATCACCTCTCGCGTGACGGCTTCCATGCGGGCACCCCGCCTCGTCATCGGACCCCCACCAGCGCGCATGCTACTCGCGGCTATGCGCAGGTAGCAGGTGTTTGTGCTTAATTCTGGCTAATTTTCCGGAACGTCAACGAACGGGCAGCGCGTCGATTGTTTTTCACATCACGCGCCCGGGAGAGCGATTCGCCAAAGGCACCCAAGCGCAGTAGACGATCGGCCGGCACTGTCGATGCCTGGCACGGCCCCTACGCTGCCCCAGCAACTGAGAGAGCAGACGTGCCTGCCTTGGACTGCCGGGGTGGTGTCATCGTGGTGGTTCTGGCGCTGCGCCGTACACGATCACCGCGCCCCGCACCGTCCATCACGCCGGGCCCACGTCATCGTCTCGGGCGGCGGACCGAATCGTAAATCCGGACGTCAGTTCCCGGCGAAATTGCCTTGGTAGTCGACCTGCCAATGCTTGATGCCGTTTAGCCAACCGGACCGTAAACGTTCGGGTGCGGACACCGGTTTGAGATTGGGCATGTGATCGGCGATCGCGTTGAACATCACGTTGATCGTCATCCGGGCCAGGTTCGCGCCGATGCAGTAGTGCGCGCCGGTGCCGCCAAATCCTACGTGCGGGTTGGGGTCCCGCAGAATGTTGAAGTTGAACGGCTCGTCGAAGACGTCCTCGTCGAAGTTGGCGGAGCGGTAGAACATCACCACCCGCTGCCCCTTCTTGATCTGCACGCCCCCCAATTCAGTGTCCTGAAGCGGGGTGCGCTGAAACGACGTGACCGGGGTGGCCCAGCGGACGATCTCGTCGGCGGCGGTCTCCGGTCGGTCCTTCTTGAACAGCTCCCACTGGTCGGGAAACTCGGTGAACGCCATCATGCCCTGAGTGATCGAGTTGCGGGTGGTCTCATTGCCGGCCACCGCAAGCATCACTACGAAGAAGCCGAATTCGTCGTCGGAGAGCTTGTGGCCGTCGATGTCGGCCTCGATCAGCGTGGTCACCATGTCGTGGCCGGGTTCCTTCGCCCTAAGCATGGCGAGCTGCATGGCATAGCCGACCAGTTGGGCGGAAGAGGCCAGGGCGTCGACATCGGCGTACTCGGGGTCCTCCTCGCCCGTCATCTGGTTAGACCAGCGGAACAGCTTGGTGCGGTCCTCCGGGGGTACGCCGATTAGGCCGGCAATGGCCTGCAACGGCAGCTCACAAGAGACCTGCTGGACGAAATCACCGGAGCCCGCCGCGGCGGCCGCCTTAGCGATGTTTTGGGCACACTCGTCGAGCTGGTCGCGCAGCCGTCCCATGGCCCGTAGCGTGAAGCCGCGCGAGACGATCTTCCGCAGCCGGGTGTGGTGCGGCGCATCCATGTTGAGCAGGACGAGCCGGCCCAACTCGATTTCGTCGCGCGAAGCGCCGTCTTTAAAGCGCGGTATCGCGGTGTTCTGCAGGCTGGAGAAGACGTCGCTGCGCAGCGATACCTCCTTGACGTCCTTATGCCTGCTCACCACCCAGAAGCCGCCGTCATTGAAGCCGCCCTTACCGATCGGCTGCTCGTTCCACCAGATCGGCGCCGTCTTGCGCAGCTCAGCGAGCTCTTCGACCGGCAACCGCTCGGCGTAAACGTCGGGGTCGGTGAGATCGAACCCAGGAGGCAGATTCGGAGTCGGCATGCCGATGCACTCCCTCCTGCGACGGGTCTAGCGCCTGCAAAGCTTCATCGTGGGCTCCCGAGCAGTAATTGAACCTTCCAGCTCCGTGCCCACGACTGACTATCGGGAAACCTTAACTTTCGTCGCGGGGGCGAGCACGCGAATCGCAACTGGGAGCGGATTTCACGGCGGAGAGGATGCCGGCCTTGGCTATTCGCACCCCCGGTACTGCCGCCCGACACGTGACGTGGGGATTTAATGGTGCTTCTTGGCACGACGTGCACAGAAGCGCAGGTCGTTCACCATCGCGCACAACGTGCGGTCCCCAAATGGTCCCCATTCAGCGGCCGGTTGTCGCCTGCGGCTCGGCAATTTGCCGGAAGGTCCGTCTGGTTCAATCCCAGTGTCGCGCACCAATATTTACGCAGCTGCGTCTTGAGTCCGATGACCCAGCGGCGCCGCTCTTCTCGACTCAGCGTTGCGGTGCGGCGGTCGTATCGTTCGTTAGCAATTCGCGCAGGACGAGGTGCGCGGTGCGGCCGAATGCGTCGCGGTCGAGATCGGGATTGTGGACGGCTCGCACGATCAGCCCCTGGAAGATGGCGGCGATGGCCTCGACCCGGTCGGCCACCTCACGCGGACCGAGGCTCGAGAGCCGCCCGGAGAGCGCCTGGATCAAGCGATTGCGGGCGACCGCATCCGCGGAATGCAGCTTTGCGGCGATCCTGGGATTTCGCGCGGCCTCGGCCAGGATTTCGAGCCGCAGGGCCGCCCTGTCCCGATCGAGGTGGCGTTCCACTGTCTCGTCGAGCCGATCCATCATCGCCGCCACCACGTCGTCGGCGCCCGAGAAGTCGTCCAGCATGCCGGGCGCCGCTTCGACATCCCGGTCGACGATCGCCTCGATGATGACGTCCTTGCTCTCCTAGTCGTGGTAGATGTGGCCGACGAGCGTCCAGCCGGCGCATGCCTAGCCACGAGCGGTGATTGCGTCGAGAGGCCGGATGAATCAATTGGATCAGTCACCGCCATTTGCGCCGACGGCAGCGACTCCCCTGTGAAAGTCGCACCGGCACGTTCACGCCATCGGGGCGTTTCCCTGTGGCGCCCCACGCGGCCGCTGCGCCAGCGCCGCAAACACCTTCTCTCAGTCCGCGACAGACGGCGTCAGCGTTGTTTCAGGTTGTCTCCCAACGCTATTTGAAAACTTCGATCGTGATCACGACCAACCGCGGAGTCGGCTCCCGACCCCGACCGGCCACGCGCCGGTCGCACCGCCTGGTAGCCCACGTTGCGGACCGTGCCGATCAGCGACTCGTGCTCGGGGCCCAGCTTGGCCCGCAACCGTCGCACGTGCACATCGACGGTGCGGGTGCCGCCGAAGAAGTCATAGCCCCATACCTCCTGAAGCAGCTGCCTGCGGGTGAAGACCCGGCCGGCATGCTGGACCAAGTACTTCAGCAGCTCAAACTCCTTGTAGCTCAGGTGAATCGGGCGTTCCCGCAACTGCACGGTGTACGTGGCTGCATCGATCACCATTTCACCGAGCCTGATCTTGTCCACGCTCTGCTGGTGGGCCACCGCGTCGCGGCGGCCCACCAGCAGCCGCAGCCGCACGTCGATCTCGGCGGGCCCGGTGCTGGGCAGCAGGATTTCGTCAAGTCCCCACCCGACATTGACCGCCACCAAAGCGCCCTCGTTGACGACCGCCACCACCGGAACCGACGTGCCCGTCGTGCCCAGCAGGTGACACAGGCCGCGAGCAGTGGCCACGTCGGTGCGGGCGTCGACGATGGCTACCTCGACGGCGCCGGCGTCCAGCAGCGACGACGCCTCAGTCGGTGCCGACCGCACCGCGTGGGACAGCAGCGCTAATGAGGGCAGGACGGAGTTTGGATGTGGATCGTCGGTCAGTAGCAGTAAATTCAACAGACTCTCCAGCGCACTGGATAGACGGCTCCCCCGGGGGCATAGCTCTCTGCGGGGTGTGGCCCGTACATACTCGAAGCCCGGGCGGCGCTGACATAACGGCTGACCTAACGATAGCGCGCTACCCGCTCTCAGCTGCGTTCTTCCCTCCCGCATTGCAACGCCGGGCGCAAGAACGCTAGCGATGTGCCGGACCATTGGGCGTTGCTGCGTATACCGCTCAAGGAATATCGCACCTTCAGAATGAGTGCCTTCTGCCAGTCGGGCCCACAAGGGGGTTAACCCGATCGGCGATGACCCGGCGGGAAACAACCTTCCCCGCCGGGTCATTTTGGTGGGACCTGCTTGTTATTGGAATCGTTTGAGGAAGGTGAGTGCGGGGTTGGCGACGTCGGGCCAGCCGTGGTCGAGGATCAGCGAGTGCCCGCGGCCTTCGATTTCGACGTACTCGGTGGTTTCGGGATTCTTGAGTTGCTTTTTGTAGCTGCCGTGGGTGAATGCCCGGGGGGCGGTGGTGTCGTTGGTGCCGGAGATGATCAGCAGTGGCCCGCGGTTGGGGTTCTTGACGTCGACTTTGGTGTCCCCGCCGAGCATGAAGTTGGCGAAGCCCGCCTCGAAGAGGGGTTCTCCGGACGCGGGCACGTGGTAGGTGTCGTAGAGCT
>JAOPVX010000395.1 GCA_025965975.1 Mycobacterium sp.
CTGCCTCCTGTGGACCGCTACCTCCTACCGCTACTGGACGGCCGCCGCGATCGCCAGGCCCTGATCGAAGCCTTGCTGGACGTCGTCTGCCACGATCTGATCCGGATCGAGCGCGACGACGGACAGATACTGGACGAAAAGGGCATCCGCGACCTACTCGCGCAGCAGATCGACGCTCTTCCTCAACGTTTGACGGAAATGAAGCTGATGAGCGTATGCGATCACGCATCAGTCATCGACCACCGACTACGGGCGTAACCAAGACTTCCTCAACCTCGTTGATAGCAAATGGTCGTCGATCTGTTACCGCTTGCACAGCCCGCACACACCGCCACCACAGAGGCTGACAATCTCCGCACCCTAACGTCACTCCGCATGTGGCAAGGACAGCCACATCGACGAGAAACGGAGTGAGGAAATGGCTTTCAAGCGTGCCCTATCTGCATCGGCACTGGCAGCCGGAATCGGTGTTGCAGGACTTTTCGGCGTCGGCCTCGGAACGGCCAGTGCAGACCCCTGGGGATGCGACCGCCCGGGTACCCTAGCATGCGGTGACCATCGAGACGACCGTGGCCCAGGCCCTGTCGACTGGCACGGGCGCGGCGTCGACCAGGGCCGCTTTGATCACCAGCCCTTCAACTGGATGGGTCAGCAGGTGAATCCGGTACCTTCAGGCGACGGAAACGGATGGGGCTTCTGGTTCCTCGGTCAGTGGATTCCGCTGTAAGTCGACACAATTCGAGGCGGGTCGCCCATAGTGACCCGCCTCGAATGCGCTCGGCGAGCCTGCGAATGTCTGGGTGGGTTCGGCGAAGCCGTCGTCGGCGAAGACTTTTCGGCCAGCGGCACCGGTGACGTCCTGTATGAACTTCGAAGCAAGTTGAGCCTGACCTGAACTCTTCAACGGCGCAATCCATGACGTAACCGCTGCATCGGCGGCTTCGGGAAAAGAGAACCACGAGACGGTGTCGCCGACGTTCAGCGCGTCGGTCTTGAACACCAGACCAGCGTCGACCTCCCCACTCGTAATGTCCTTGAGCACATCGCTAGCTGTCCTGTCGATGATTTGCGGGTGAAGCCGAACCCCTGTGCGGTCTTCGACCTGCTGGGTTGCTGACGTGCAGGGCCCGGGATCCCCACACACGGCCACCCGCACAAACGGTCGCGTCAGGTCCGAGAACGAGGCGACGTTGTCGCGGTTGCCCGGGGCCGTGGCGATAACCAGACTGTTCGCCGCCAACGGCACGGGAGCTGCTTCGACCAGGCCGGCGTTTGCGACGGCTGACATGTTGTCGTGGTCACCCGATACGAAGACGTCCACGTCAGTGCCGTCCAACAACTGTGCGGAGAGCTCCGACGAGCTTGCAAAGATGAACTCTACTGAAGTCCCGGGGTTTTCAGCCTCGAACTTTTTGCCGATCGTGGTCAGACTAGTAATCATCGACGACGACGCGAACACCGTGATGGACGTCGTTGCCGGATGCGACTGCGAGTCGCAGCCGCTCGCCGAGACCACCAATAGGATCGCGACTGCCATCGTTCGCTTCAATCGGCCGCGCATCGCGGTTCACGATACCGACTCCTACTCAGCGAACTACGTTCGCATCCGCATGTCTTGCTCACTTTTCCGTCGGCGGGTCGAGCGGTTTATTGTGGAGATGCGCCGCATCAGCTGCCAATTGGCTTGCGTTGAACCCATAATCTGCCGCTTCACGGCAGGCTAGAGGCATGGCGATGAAGACTCGCGCCGATCGAGGCGCCGCCGCGCCCGCGCGGCGGGGTCGAGCCACGGGCTTGCAACTGCCCACGCGGACATCCGTCGCCCCGGTGAACGATTCCCTCGTGCGACAAGCCGCGGACGACACCGCTTCGCGGCCGGAAGCACAACGCGGAGCTTTGCGCGTCCGCGCTGGTCAAGGCATGTTAATACTCCAGGGGCTGGCACTCGGCGTGCTCGGTGGTGTCGCGCTGGCCTGGTCAATGGGCTTCCCCCGCTTCGGCGCGGACGGCACGCCGCTGCTCGGGCTCAAGCTGACGCCCCTGCACGCGGTGCTTCTCCTGACTGTGGGGTCGCTGGCGCTGCTGGCCTGCCTCGGACGCCGGACTGCGTTCATCTTCAGCGCACTCACAGCTTGCGGTTGGGCGGCATTGACTATCGTCTGCGCTCTCAACGTCGCTCGTCACGAGCCGGGCGGGCTCGGATTTGATCCGCGCGACAGTCTTTTCTATGGCGCGCTGAGCGCCTACAACCTGGTTACGTCGTGTTGTCTGGCGCGGTTCAAACAACGCAGCTGACCGGTCGACGACGATGTCGTTTTTCCGCCAGTGATGTCGGTGGGCTCATGTAATTGTCGAAGCATGCACGAAGACTTCGACCGCTGCTACCGGGCCGTCCAATCCAAGGACGCCCGGTTCGACGGCTGGTTCGTCACCGCTGTGCTGACCACGAAGATCTACTGCAGGCCGAGCTGCCCGGTCCGCCCGCCATTTGCTCGCAATATGCGGTTCTATCCGACGGCGGCGGCCGCGCAACGAGCGGGCTTCCGGGCCTGCAAGCGGTGCCGGCCCGACGCGTCGCCGGGTTCACCGGAGTGGAATGTGCGCGGCGACGTGGTAGCCAGGGCGATGCGGCTCATCGCCGACGGGACGGTTGACCGCGAGGGCGTCATAGGGTTGGCCGCCCGGGTCGGCTACACCACCCGCCAGCTCGAGCGGCTGCTGCAGGCCGAAGTCGGCGCGAATCCACTGGCGCTTGCCAGGGCGCAGCGCAGCCAGACCGCCCGCGTGCTGATCGAAACCACCGAGCTGCCATTCGGCGACGTCGCGTTCGCCGCAGGCTTCTCGAGCATCCGCCAGTTCAACGACACGGTCCGGACGGTGTGCGATCTGACGCCGACGGCCCTGCGCCAACGTGCTCGTACACGATTCGCGCGCGGCGACGTCGCCACCACAGGTGCGTTGTCACTGCGGCTTCCGGTGCGGACGCCATTTGCCTACGAGGGCTTGTTTGGCCATCTCGCGGCGAGTGCGGTGCCAGGCGTCGAGGAAGTGCGCGACGGCGGGTACCGACGGACGCTGCGGCTGCCCAACGGCAACGGAATCGTAAGTCTCACACCGCAACCCGACCATGTGCGGTGCCTGCTCGAGTTGGACGACTTCCGCGATCTGTCAACGGCGATCGCGCGGTGCAGGCGACTACTGGACCTCGACGCGGATCCCGAGGCCGTCGTCGACGCGCTGAGTGCCGACCCGGACCTGACCGCTCTGGTGGCCAAGGCGCCAGGACAACGGATTCCCCGGACCGTCGACGAGCAGGAGCTTGCCCTGCGAGTTGTGCTCGGCCAACAGGTGTCGGTGAAGGCCGCACGCACCCACGCCCGGCGCATCGTGACCGCCTACGGCCAGCAGGTGGCTGATCTCAACGGTGGCCTGACCCATGTCTTTCCTGCGGTGGAGCACCTCATTGACATCGATCCGGCGCACCTGGCATTCCCGAAGTCCCGGCAGAGGTCGCTGACCACGCTCATCGGCGCGATGGCGGGCGGAGATCTGGTGCTGGACGCCGGCTGCGACTGGAACCGCGCCAGGGAGCAGCTGCTGGCGCTGCCGGGGATCGGCCCGTGGACCGCAGAGGTGATTGCGATGCGCGGCCTCGGCGACCCCGATGCGTTCCCGGTCAGCGATCTGGGCGTTCGATTAGCGGCCACCCAGCTGGGCCTGCCCGCCGATCCTCGCCCACTAACCGAGCGCAGTGCCCGGTGGCGACCGTGGCGGTCGTACGCCACCCAACACCTGTGGACAGCACTCGAGCACGCGGTCAACGAATGGCCGCCGAAGGAGAAGTGATGGCAATACTGGAATTTCGCAGCATCGACAGTCCCGTGGGCCTGCTGACCCTGGCCGGGAAGGACGGACGGCTGATGCACCTACGGATGGTCGACCAGACCTATGAGCCGAGCCACGACGGTTGGAAGCCCGACGATGACGCGTTTCCGGACGCTGTCGAACAACTCGAGGCGTACTTCGCCGGCGACCGGACGGACTTCGAGCTGGACCTCGACCTGGTTGGCTCGCGGTTCCAGCGCCGGGTCTGGACCGCGCTGCAGACGATTCCCTATGGGCAGACGCGGTCTTACGGCGAGATCGCCCGGCAGATCGGATCCCCCGGGGCGTTTCGCGCCGTCGGGTTGGCGAATGGCCACAACCCGATCGGCATCATTGTGCCGTGCCACCGCGTGATCGGATCGAACGGCAGCCTCACCGGATATGGCGGCGGGCTCGATCGAAAAAGGGCCTTGCTCGAATTGGAGAGAAGTCGCACCGCGCCTGCTCTATTCGATTGAACAATGCAATAAAAATGCCTCTGCCCTCCAATCGAAATTGGAGGGCAGAGGACTTTAATGTGTGTTCGGCGGTGTCCTACTTTTCCACCCGGGTTGGGTAGTATCATCGGCGCTGGCAGGCTTAGCTTCCGGGTTCGGGATGGGTCCGGGCGTTTCCCTGCCGCTAT
>JAOPVX010000286.1 GCA_025965975.1 Mycobacterium sp.
ACGGAATCGGCAACGCCCACCGCACCTCCCCGTCGATCAGCACACCACCGAGTCGCTCCGGCGCGGGCCCGGCCTCGGTGTGCAGGGCCAGTTCGAAAGCCGCGAGCTTGGCCCGCTGGATGCCGCCGATCTGCAGCCCGAGCACGTGCCCGATAAGCGGCTGGGCGATGGCCGCGACGCTGGCGAAGGCGAAAGGGATCCTGAACCCGAGGCGGTGATGGGCATCGGTGCGCCCGCGCAACAGACCCGCCGCATACACCCCGGACACCACCAGCCCAACCAGCATGAACGCGCCGACCCACATGTGCAGGAACTGCAGCCATACCAAGTCGTTGAACATCGCCGCCCACGGGTTGATGTCGGTGACGACGCCGTCGCGGATGGTGAACCCGGCGGGATCGTTCATCCACGCGTTCACCGACACCACACAGAACGAGCCGACGATGCCGCACATCGCCATCGGAATGAGCATGGCCAGGTGCCGCCGCGGCGGCATGCGGTCCCAGCCATAGAGGTAGATGCCAAGGAAGATGGCCTCGACGAAGAACGACAGTCCTTCCAATGCGAACCCCAGGCCAAGCACGTCGCCGAAGCGACCCATCAAACCTGGCCACAGCAGGCCCATCTCGAAGCTCAGGACGGTTCCCGAGACCGCTCCGATCGCGAACAAAACCGCAGACACCTTGGCCCACCGTCTGGCCAGCCGCAGCGCATCAGGATCGTCGCGAACGATCCCGCGCCGGTGCATCACGAAAATCATGGTCGGAAACGCCACCCCGAAACACGCCAAGATGATGTGCCAACCCAGCGAGACAGCCATCTGTTCTCGCGCCGGCAGAAGCCCGGGAGGCCCGCCTGCCGCCAGCACCATGACCGAATTGCTCAGCCGCATGAGTCCAGGACCCTGCGCACGACTTCCGTGGTGCCGACGTCATGGCTGATCCGTGCATTCTACGAAAGTCCGCTGTCCTCGGCTGGCGGATTCCCGAACAGACAGCGTGCCGGTGAGGGTCGCATCCCACGACGGCATTCGCGGGGAAGGTATCTGTCGTCAAAACGTCCATGACGACGCGATAACCGCTGGACGCTGGCAGGTACGCACAAATTCCGACTGGTGGGGCATGGACTGAGGCCAGCAGTGACGCCACACGTTCGCCGAAGGGCAACACTTGTAGGCAGTCGAATTCTGCAGGCCCGAACGCGGGCCCATTGGGTGATGGACGACGCAGTCCGTCACCGGCCCGTTGACAACTTCGTGGGCCAACTGCTGAACAGCGTCCGTAAACCCGTCCGGCAACGGGGATTCGAGTACTGGCGCAACGTCGATAAGGACCTCGGTGACCGCTTCGAAAAGCGCTCCGGCGGCACGCAACATCGCCTCGGTGTCTGTCGCCTAGCGGGCTTCCAGACCGACAGATCCATCCCGAATGCCAACAGCGCCTCCTGCCAGGCCAGGACGTGCTGGTAGACACTGTCGATCAGCGTGCCGTCCAGGTCGAACAACATCGCCGGTGGCCCCGACGAGGTAGTCACGAGCCGAGATCCGTCAGCGCGTCGTTGCGAGGACCGAGGCGCCCCGGCGCCGTCATGCGTCCGCTGGCTTGATGGTCGATCCGGCGACCTCCTGGTACAGCTTGGCGGTCTGCAAGGCGATGCTGGTCCAGTCGAAGTCGGAGATGGCGCGGCGGCGGCCGGCTTCGCCCATCGCGTTAGCCCGCTCCGGATCGCGGGCCAGCGTGTTGAGCGCATCGGCCAGCGCCTTCGGCTCGTCCGGCGGCACCAGCAGGCCGGTCTGACCGTCTGCAACCACCTCAGGGATGCCGCCCACATTTGAGGCGACGACCGCGGTACCGCAGGCCATCGCCTCCAGGTTGACGATGCCGTGCGGATCGTATAGCGACGGGCAGACGAACGCGGTGGCGTGGCTGAGCAGCTGGATCACCTCGTGCCGGTTCAGCATGCCCTCGATCCAGATCACTCCAGATCGGGTGGCGCGCAAGATGTTGACGAGGTCGGTCACCTCCTGTGCGAGTTCGGGCGTGTCCGGCTGTCCGGCGCACAGCACGAGCTGCACCTCGGGGTCGAGCTGGGCAGCCGCGCGCAGCAGCACCGGCACGCCCTTCTGCCGGGTGATACGACCCACGAAGACCACGTTGGGTCGATTGGGGTCGACGCCGTACTGCTCGAGCACGTCAGTGTCGGGGTCTGGGGCGTACTGCTGGGCATCGATCCCGTTGTGGATCACCCGCACCTTCTCCGGATCCACCGAGGGGTAGGTGGACAGCACGTCGGCCTTCATTCCGTTGGACACCGCGATGACCGCCGCGGCGCTCTCCACGGCGTCGCGCTCGCACCAGGACGACAGCGCGTAGCCGCCGCCGAGCTGTTCGGCCTTCCACGGCCGAAGTGGCTCAAGCGAGTGCATGGTCAACACGTGCGGGATGCCGTAGAGCAGCGATGTCAGGTGAGCGGCCATGTTGGCGTACCAGGTGTGGGAGTGCACCAGGTCGACGTCGCCCATGGCGGCCACCATCGACAGTCCCGTGGAGATCGTCTGCAGCGCAGGGTTGGCGTTCTTCAGCCGGTCCCATGGCCGGTGCGCCACCGCAGTCGGCCGGTCGGCGCCCTGGCAGTGCACGGTCAGGTCCACGTGCTTGGACAGCTCTTTGGCCAGGTACTCCACGTGCACGCCGGCGCCGCCGTAGACCTCGGGCGGGTACTCCCTCGTGCACAGTGCGACCTTGAGTCGGTCACCTGTCGGGTTGGGCTGGCTCACTTGGTCACCTCCTGGCTCTTGCCGACGACGGTCACGCCGCCGTCGGAGACGACGAATCCGCGCGCCCGGTCGTGGTCTTTATCCACCCCCACCTGCGCCCCCTCGGGTACCACCACGTCCTTGTCGATGATCGCGTTCTGCACCACGGCGTTGGCGGCGACAACGGTGTTGTCCATGATCACTGAGCGTTCCACGATGGCGTAGTCCTCTATCCGCGCGCCGGGAGACAATACTGACTCGCGCACCAGCCCCCCAGAGACGATGACGCCGTTGGAGACCACGCTGTTGACCGCACGACCGACCCGCTCGCCGTCCTCGTGCACGAACTTCGCCGGTGGGTGCGGCGGGATGTGGGTGAGAATCGGCCACTCACTGTTGTACAGGTTGAATACCGGCACGACAGCGCACAGGTCCATGTGCGCGTCGTAGTAGGAGTCCAACGTTCCAACGTCCCGCCAGTAGCCGGCGTCGGCGGGGTCGGCACCGGGCACCTCGTTGCGTTGAAAGTCGTACACCTGTGCCATGCCCCGCTCCACCATCATCGGCATGATGTTGCCGCCCATGTCGTGCTTGCTGGACTCGTCGGCGGCGTCCTTGCGCAGCACCTCGACCAGCGCGTCGGCGGAGAACAGGTAGTTGCCCATCGACGCGAACGTCTCGGCGGGCCGCCCTGGCAGCCCCGGCGGGTCGGGCGGCTTCTCCAGGAACGCCTCGACCTGCAGCCCGTCGGAGGCGGTCTTGATCACGCCGAAGGCGCTGGCCTCCTTGCGTGGCACCGGAATGCCGGCCACCGTGGCGCCCGCGCCACTGTCGAGGTGCTGCGCGATCATCTGCCTCGGGTCCATGCGGTAGACGTGGTCGGCGCCGAACACGATGACCAGATCCGGCTTCTCGTCGTGGATCAGGTTCAGTGACTGGTAGATCGCATCGGCGGAGCCGGTGTACCACTGCGGGCCAAGCCGCTGCTGGGCGGGCACCGGGGTCACGTAGTTGGCGAGCAGGCTACTCATCCGCCAGGTCGTGGTGATGTGGCGGTCCAGGCTGTGGCTCTTGTACTGAGTGAGTACCGCGATCCGCAGCACCCCAGCGTTGACCAGGTTCGACAACGCGAAATCGATCAATCGATACAGCCCGCCGAACGGGACGGCTGGCTTGGCCCGGTCGAGGGTCAGCGGTGAGAGGCGCTTGCCCTCACCGCCGGCGAGCACGATGCCGAGCACCTTTGGATCGGCCATCTGACGTCTCCTTCAGTTGGACGCGTTGAAAGCGCTGTCGACGATCTTGCGGGCCACCTGCTGGATCCGGGCCAGGGTGGGGTCCGGACCGGCGAACGACTCGGCGTAGAGCTTATAAACGTCCTCGGTGCCGGACGGGCGGGCTGCGAACCAGCCGTTCTCAGTGATCACCTTCAGCCCGCCCAGGGGCGGCGCGCCGTTGCCAGGAGCGGACGTCAGCCGTTCGCGGATCGGCTCGCCGGCCAGTTCCCCGGCGGAGACCTGATCCGGCGACAGCCGCTTGAGCGCCGCCTTCTGCTCCCTAATCGCCGGCGCGTCGATCCGCTCATATGTCGGGTTGCACTCGCTGGGGGAGCGGCCGGTCACTGCGGTGATCTCTGCTGCCAGCAGCGAGAGGATGATGCCGTCCTTGCCCGTGGTCCATACCCGGCCTTCGCGCCGCAGGAAAGAGGCGCCGGCGCTCTCCTCCCCGCCGAAGGCCACCGAGCCGTCCACCGGCCCCGGTACGAACCACTTGAACCCGGTCTCGTCGGAGGCCTCGGGCCACGACTTTGGTTGCCACGAGAACACGGTGACGACTTCGGGTGCGGTCTCGGTGAGGATGCGGACCTGCTCGCGGATAAGGGCACGGAGCTGCTCGAGGTGGCTGCGGTCGCGCACCAGGTCCGCCGCGCTTCGAGTCGCGAGTGGACGTCGCGCGTCAGCGCCTCGAGGACTGCGGCGACCAGCTCGTCCTTTCCGGAGAACTCGTCCTTTCCGGAGAAGTAGTGGTAGAGCGTCCCCTTGGCGATGTCTGTCTGCTCGGCCACGTTCTCGAGATTCATCCCGTGGTAGCCATGCTCGGAAAGCAGCCTCGTCGCGGTGCGAACGATCTCGGCGTTGCGCCGATCCCGCCTGCGCGCGACACGGCTGGACGCAGCCGGGCCGTCGTTGTCGCGGGCAGTGTGTCGGAAGCCGCGGTCTCAGAGGTTCAGCCACCGAAAAGTCGCTTTCGTCGAGGGCTGGGACCGGCGATGCCAGCCTCGTGAACAGACCCAGCGTAAGGCGAACCGACCGGCCGGGCAGCTCTTCGACCCATTCACCCTTGTCCGACTCGTTAGTTGCCCTCCAGGGCATATCAGGTGCAATAGTCGAAGTTGCTGCGGAGGTGATTTGAGCCGGCTGCGGTCGTAGGGCGGTGCCGCCTTGGGCGGCAACTGCGACAACGTGCTGGCGTTGAGTTCGGTCATGCTCGACTCTCCTTAACAAGCTGACTACGCGGGCTCGATTCCCGTCATCGGCTCCAGATCATCGCTGCAGAAACGCGGTGTCCGCTTCGCGGTTTCCTATTTCTCGTCGAGCAGGCGGAGGTCGGAAGGCTCGCGCAGGAGATCTTCGAGAATCTTGTTGCCCTCGGTGTTGTAGGGCTGGCGCATGTGCTCGTCCCACGCGGCGCGCGAGCGGAACATCTCGAGCATCATCCACGTGTCCGGGTCGTCTTGGGGCTGCGCGAGGTGCATGAACACGCAGCCCGGCTCCTTGAGGGTGTTTTGCCGCATCGACTGCAGTTGCGCCTCAGCTTCGTCGAGCCGGTCGAGCCGAGGCTTTATGGTGACGACCAGGAACAGGGGTTTGTCCTGACTATCCTGGTCGCTCATGAGCCATTCCTTCCACTGGCGGACCGTCACCGGGCGTCATCGTCCCCCCGGAATGGGAACCGCGATGGAATTTTGCAGCGTGTCGATGAAGGACTTCGAGTTCTTACTTTGCACGAACGCCGCCACCGCGTCATAGAGCGCCTGTTGGAAGGCGGATGGCATAAGTTCGCCGTGCGTCATCGATAGCAGAATTTTGTCGTGCCACAATGCCTCGGACGCCTGACGCTGATAAGCGGGTAGCGAGGACAGATCGACGTCGTTTCGTATTGGCACCGAGCCCTTCACCTTGTTGAAAGCGAGCGACGTCTTGGGATCAGCGATCGTCTCGAGGAACTTGATGGCATTCAGCCCGTCTTTGGCCTGAGCCGACACGACGAAGGTATCCACAATCGCCAGATAGGCGCCCGCAGTTCCGGGATAGGGCACGTATCCGAAGTCCTTGCCTTCGGTGGCGCCGTCCGCAACGAGCTCCCCATAAACGGAATCGTTCATCGACAGGAATGCGCAATCGCCGGACGCCAACTTCTTCGCCGCTTGATCCCACGTCAGGGCACCGGCACTTGGATCGGCGCGGGACACGACGTCGCCGAATCGGGTCAGCGCGTCTTTGAGCTGAGAGCCGGTCCAGTCGAATGAGTCGTCACGAATCTTGGCCCAGCCGTCACGGCCGATGACGCCGAGCAAAGTGTTTTCGAAAAGCTCTGTGGCAGTGAAGCGATCTTTACCGCCCAGGCACAACGGTGTTCGTCCGCTTGCCGCTACTTTGGACAGGTCACTGGCGAAATTCTCCGAGGCGTAGCCGGCGGCCGGAACAGCGATGCCGGCGTCGTGCAGCACGCGCAGGTTGAACCAGAGATTATTGCCGCGGTGTGATCCTGTGGGCACGCCCCACGCCTTGACCCGATGGGTCGCCGCGTCGAGCAATGTCGCCGGCATGGTGTGATCCAAGCCCGTGCGTTCGTACACGGCGGACACGTCTGCGATCCGGCCGGCGTCGACCCAGGCGCGAAGCGAACTGCCCAGGAATGTCTGCCACACATCGGGCGGATCACCGGCCCGCAGCCGTGCGGCGAGCGCGACCTGCACATTGCTCCCACCACCACCGGCGATGGAACCATCGATGACGTTCACCTTCGGATTGGCTGCCTTGAAGGCGTTCAGCAACACCTCGAAAGCCGGATGCTCGGACGGCGACACCCACCACGAAACAACCTCGAGCCTGTCGGTCGGTTCGGAGAAGTTGGCCGATTGTCCGCCACCGCCGCATGCCGCGGCGACCAACACCAGCGCAAGGATCATGTGGCGTTTCATTCGCGTTCTCCAACCGGGTTCGGTTCCGCTTTCAGATCGAAGAGGGCAAAGCTGGTCACAACTGCGAAGCAGACAGCAGGTACCACGAACGAGATCGCGGGGCTGGTGGCGTCGAGCAGTCGGCCCTGGACCAAAGGCATGATCGCCCCACCCACAATTGCCATCACCAGGCCGGCGGCGCCGAATTTTGTCGCAGGTCCCAGTCCCTTGAGAGCCACACCGTAGATCGTTGGAAACATGAGTGACAGGCAGAAGGACACTGCGACGAGAGCCACAACGCCGGCCATGTTGGGAGACAACATCGCAAAAATGCAGAGTAATACCGCGAGTGCCCCGAGCACTGCGAGCACAGCCGTCGCGCGGACCCGCCCGATCACCCATGTCATAAAGAATCGCGAGATGAGGAACACGATCAGGCTCACCTGCAGGAGGAATCCGCCCAACTGGAGTGATCCATTCAGCGCCTGTTGTGAGTACTGGATGAGGTATGTCCATGTGCAGACCTGGGCCGCGACATTGAAGAACTGGGCTATTACGCCGAACACGTAGCGCTTGTTCGACAGCAGAATCTTCAATGGCGATTTCCCTTCCAGGTCGCCCGATGGGTATTCTTCGACGATCTTCGGGGACTTCTGGAACGCAAAAACAAGCGATATTGCAATCAACACAAATCCCAGACCGAGATACGGTCCCATCACCGCACCGAGCTCACCGGCGCGGATCGTCTGTACCTCGGCAGGCGACAAATTCGCCATGTTCACCGGCTCGTCCAACTTCGGCAGGATAAGGGTGGCGGCTAAGAGCACACCGATGTTTGTGCCGACGGGGTTAAATGCTTGCGCGAAGTTGAGCCGCCGTGTCGCGGTCTCTTCGGGACCCAGCGAAAGGACGTACGGGTTTGCGGAAGTCTCGAGGATCGAGCAGCCGGCGGCTATTGCGAACAATGCGACGAGGAATGCTTCGTACGTCATGATCTTGCTCGCCGGATAGAACGCGATCGCGCCCACCGCGCCAAGAAGGAGGCCGGTGAGAAGGCCTGCCTTGTATCCGAACCGCTGATTGATGAACGCGGCCGGAATTGCCAGCAAGAAGTACGCGCCGAAGTACGCCAGCTGAACCAGCGAGGCCTGGAAAGTGCTCATATCGAAGATGCGCTTGAAGCCGGCCACCATCGGAGTGGTGAGGTCCGCCGCCACGCCCCACGCGGTAAAACAGCAGATGAGGACGCCGAACAGCAGCCACATCTTCGGATAGACCAAGGCTGGTTTCGCCTTGGTGGTTGGGACTTCGGCGGGTTGATCGGCGTGCTCGGTGGTCGTCATGCCCCGGTGCCCCCTCCCGTCATTGAGACCGTTCAGATCCCTCGACGTGTGATCTAAATCACGCTACTCAGGTCGTGCCGCTGGGGGAATGGTTACGCGAGCAGGCCGTTGTCCTTGGCGCGATCGAGCAACCAGCGGTGCGCACGCAGGGACGTGGTCAATGCATCGGGGTCCAGCAGTGGGCGGCTTGAAGCCTCCCCCGCAGGGCGACTCCGAAGGGCCAACACTCCTTCATCTCCTGCGCAGCACCACCTCCAGAAGCTCGCCTATCACACTCCCTTCAGCGTTCGTGACAAACGTGGATCGAGGCTTAGTGAGCCGGTTCGCGAGGTTTGCATCCTGGCGACGGCCCGCGAATTCAACAACGCGTTCGAGTGGGCCGCGCACGAGCGGGAAGCGATACACGTTGGCGTGCCTGCGGAGATCATTCAATCCGTCAAGCTCAGAAAGCCGAGCGACGCGCTGGAAGCGCCGTTCGGGACTGTGGTCGAGTTGATAAGGGAGGCATTTACCGCACGATCAATAAGCTCCGCAACGTATGCCGCGGCTGTTTCGTTGCTCGGGGTGCCACTTCTCATCGATCTCATGTCCCTTGCCGGCATGTATGCGAGCACGGCAGCGCTGCTGAATGTCTTTGATATGCAGCTAGGTCCCGGCGAAACGCATCTGCTGCCGCCCCTCGACCAACGACTTCGGAGACCGCTGACTGCTAGCGGTCGTCGAACAGCTTGTCGGTCAGGCACTGCGGGTAGTCGTCGGTCAACGTCCATGGCAAGAAAATCACCCGATACATGATCGGCGCCAGCACGCGGTCGACGACCTCTTCGGCGGTGACGGGCGCGTTGGGGCCGGCGTTGGCCACCAGTTGTGCGGCCTCATCAAGGCGTCCGTGCAAGCAGTCAGACTCGGAGTCCCCTGCTGCGGCGGCACCCCCGCGCAGCAGGGCAGCGTTGATGGGTTTGCGGTAATGCCGCAGGATCTCGGTGGCCCAATGGCCGATGTCGCGTTGCAGGTCGCCGGTGTCGGGCATGGGCCGCGTTGGATCGAGTCGGTAGGTGGCGATGTCGTTGATCATGGTGGCCGCATCGGGCCAGCGCCGGTACACCGTCGTCGGGTTCACCCCGGCGCGTTCGGCGACCATCGGGATGGATACGCGGTCGCGGCCTTTCTCTGCGACGAGTTCCTCGACGGCGGTCTTGATGGCACCCGACACCGCAGCAGTGCGGCCCCCCGGCCGTCTGGCCGGGCGTTTCGTGCTCATCATTTGACTGTAATGCAGCCTGGATGGCATTCCCGGCCTGCGAATTCCCGGCCGGGCGAGGGCTGGGCCCATCGCGATGTGGTGACGGTCATTAACCTCCCCTCCGCATTAACGCAATGTTTGTTGCGTTAATGGCGGAATCTAGGGTAGCGTAGTTAACGCAACATAGTCTGCTTTAACGCCGGCGGGAGGGTTCATGCCCACGATGAAAGTGTCGAGCCAGTTCGCGACATCCCTTGACTCACCGCAGCACATCGCCATCGCAGAAACGCTCGGCTACGACCGGGCATGGCTGCACGACACCCCGCAGCAGAGCCCCGACGTGTGGATGATGCTTGCGCTGGCTGCAGAACGCACAGACCGCATCGGACTGGGCCCAGGTGTGCTGGTGCCTGCCCTGCGGCATCCGATGGTCACCGCCTCTGCCACCGCGGCACTGTATGCGCTCGCGCCGGGCCGCGTCGCTGTCGCCTTCGGCACCGGCTTCTCCGGGGCCCGTGCCATCGGAGCCAAGGCCAGCACCTGGTCATACGTGCGGAACTACATCCGCGTCTTTCGAGACCTGCTTGGCGGTCAGACCGTGGAATGGGGCGGCGGACGCATGCGGATGATGCATCCAGCCGGATACGCTCCGCCCCGACCCATAACCGTGCCCATCGCCATCTCCGCGCTAGGCCCCAAAGGGCTTGCGGTGGCGCAAGAACTGGGCGATGGACTGTTCACCGTCAACGGCGAGACAGACTTCACAACACAATTCACCTGGGCCGCGCTCGGCGTCCACGGCACCGTCCTTGGCGAAGGGGAAACACTGGACTCACCGCGGATCCGCGCGGCAGCCGGCCCGGGAAACGCGTTGGCATATCATGCCACCTACGAATTCGGCGGCGATGTCACGACGCTCCCTGCGGGACAGGTATGGCTCGACAGCATTAACGAAACACCCTCGCAGGACAGGCATCTGGCCATTCACGACCATCACCTGATCGGCCTCAACAAGGCCGACGAGGCCGCGTGGTCCGCGGGCAGCTGGTCGGCTATCTTGAACACAACGCTGACCGGATCCGCGGCACAGCTCACCGAGAGCATCACCGCAATCGCAGAACAAGGCATTACCGAAATCATCTATCAACCAACCGGACCCGACATTCCGCGTGAATTGGAAGCATTCATCGATGCCGCGCGCGATGTACCCGCCCATTGATCAGAACAACCAAACACGCCCGATGGGTCCCGGACACACAGCCGACGACGCATCGTCAGCGATCACCGTCGAGCGCGAGAACCAGCTTGCCGGTGTTCTCGCCGCGGAAGAGCGTGAGCAGGATCTCCGGGAAGTCGTTGACGTCGCCTGCCACGACGTGCTCGCGCGAGCGCAGCTCGCCGCTGTGCAGCCACTTCGCCAGTTGGGCGACGCCTTCGGCGTAGCGGTCGGCATAGTCGAAGATCACGAAGCCGGTCATCGACGCCCGCGCAACGAGCAGCTGCATGTAGTTGGCCGGTCCGCCTCCCGCGGCGGTGGCGTTGTACTGCGAAACTGCGCCGCACAGCACGATGCGACCGCCACGGGCGAGCCGTCCCAGTGCCGCCTCGAGCGCCTCGCCGCCGACATTGTCGAAGAACACATCAACGCCGTTGGGGGCGTGGGTCTTCAGCTGCGCGCGCAGATCGCCGGCCTTGTAATCGATGGCGGCGTCGAACCCGAGCTCCTCGACCAGCCAGCGACACTTCTCCTCGCCGCCGGCGATGCCGATCGCCCGGCAACCCTTGATCCGGGCGATCTGGCCGGCGATGCTGCCCACCGACCCGGCGGCGCCTGAGACCAGGACGGTCTGGCCCGGCTCGGGCCTGCCGATGTCGAGCAGCCCGAAGTAGGCGGTGAGGCCGCCGATGCCGAGGGCACCGAGATGGACTGGGGCCGGCGCGAGGGACGTGTCCACCGGGGTCACAACGCGTCCGTCCGAGAGCGCGTAGCGCTGAACCCCGAAGACGCCGTACACGTCGTCGCCCACCGCGAAGTCCGCGCGACGCGACTCAACCACACGTGCGATGCCGGCGGCGCGCATCACTTCGCCGATCTCAACGGGCGGCACGTACGAACGACCGGCATTCATCCAGGTACGCATCGCCGGATCGATGGACAGGTACTCCACCCGGACAAGAAGTTCACCGTCTGCCGGACTGGGCACCGGCTCCTCGGTGAACGTCCAGTCGGTTGCCTTGGGAAGGCCGACCGGACGGGCGGCCAGACGGCATTGGGTGTTGACGAGCGTCACTATTCACATCTCCTGGATTGCGTTGTGTCGCAGCGCCACCGCATTGAGCGTGGCAGCGCCGCCGGGGTCCTCGGCCGTGCCCGGCACGATCGCCACACTGTCGGCGCCGGCCTCGTAGTAGGCCTGGAGTCTCGCGGCGATGCGGTCCGGCGAACCCAGCGCGCAAACCTGATCGAGTAGCTCGACGGGGACGGCGGCGGCCAACTCGAAGCGTTTCGCACCCGCGCGGGCGCGCTGGACGAGGTCGAGAAAGCCGAGCTCGCTGAACATTTCGCCGTATCCGGGAGGGGCCAGGTAGACGGCGAGCTGGGCGGACAACTGGCTGTGCGCCGCGTCGCCGGGGTCGACTGAGACCGGAACCCACACTGTCAGGCCTGGCGCGGGACGGCCGGCGGTCTGTGCATCGGTGTCGATGACCTCACGGATCTCGGCGACGCGGGTCGGCGGAACGAGATTGAGGACGACCTCATCAGCGTGCTGCGCAGCGACCCGCGTCATCGCGGGCCCGAATACTCCTACCGCTATTCTGCTGTCGGGCATCGGCTTTCGCAGCCGGAAGCCGCGGCTGCGAACGTGCTGGCCGGTGTAGTCGACTCGCTTCCCGGCCAGGATCGACCTCAGACACTCGATCGTTTCGCGCGTGCACGACGCGTGTTGCGCCCAGGGGCGGTCGTGCCAGCCGGCCACGATCGCTGGACTGGACGCGCCAAGCGCGATGTCGACGTCGCTGCCGGTGAGAGACG
>JAOPVX010000401.1 GCA_025965975.1 Mycobacterium sp.
CCGTTGAGCGTCATCGCCTCCGGCGGCTTGAAGTGGACGATGGTCCATTTGATCCGGTTAGCCATGCCCTTGACTTCGACGATCGACTCGACGACCGTGCCCTTCTGCAGCGTCTCGGGCAGCTTGGTGCGCCAAACCCGGTGAATGGTCAACCATTCCTTATACCGCGAGAGGTCGGATGCGCACACCCATGCCGTCTCCGGCGACAGTGGAACGTCGACGGAGACCGACAGTTTGGCCATAGGTCAGTTCTGTGGAGGCGTCGTGTCGACGGCCTTCTTTGCGGCGTCCTGCACCTTGTCGACCTGCTGGGCGTACTTGCCCTGCGTCTTGGAGTCGACGACGTCGCCGGCCTTCTCGATCGCGGTGTCGACCGCACCCTTGTTCTTCGACGCCAGGTCTTTCAGCTTGTCAAGGAATCCCATGGGGCCACCCTACCGTTGCTTCCACAGGCGTCGTCGCTCTCCGAGAGTCCTTCCCTGGACCCACCAGATCACCTCGATCGCGGCGGCGCCGACCAGACCGATACCCAGCCCCATCGACGTGAGCGCGATGTTCGAGGAATCCAGCATGACCGCCTTCTGAGCCGCCGGAATGGAGAAGATCACGACGTACGCCAGGCCGGACAATGCGACCAGCGCAACCCGCCACCACTCATAGGGCCGCGCCACGACGGCCAGCACCCACACCATCGTCACCAGCAGCGTGATGAGCGCCGCCGTCGACGCCTGCGTCTGCTCAATCTCGGTGGCCTCACGGCCCTGATACGCCGCCAGGTATGAGATGAACGTCGCGACACCCACCACCAAGCCCGACGGCAGCGCTGACGTCATCACCCGGCGCACGAAGCCGGGATGCGCGCGTTCATTGTTCGGCGCCAGCGACAGAACGAACGCAGGAATGCCGATGGTGAACCAGGCCGCGATCGTCACGTGGATCGGCTGGAACGGGAACAGCAACGGATCGGACCCAAAGATCTTGGCCGACAGGCCCGCCAGACCCACCAGGACTGCGAGCAGCACCGAGTACACGGTCTTGGTGAGGAACAGGTTGGAGACCCGCTCGATGTTGCCGATCACCCGGCGGCCCTCGCCGACGACGTGCGGCAGCGTCGCGAACTTGTTGTCCAGCAATACGATCTGGGCAACGGCTCGCGACGCGGAGCTGCCGGAGCCCATCGCGACACCGATGTCGGCATCCTTGAGCGCCAGCACATCGTTGACGCCGTCGCCGGTCATCGCGACCGTGTGCCCGCGTGATTGCAGGGCATGCACCATGGCACGCTTCTGGTCCGGGCGCACCCGGCCGAACGTCGTGTACTCCTCGAGAGTGTCGGCCAGCTCCTCGACCTCGTTGGGCAGCTGGCGGGCGTCCATCGTCTCGCCCTCAAGTCCGAGCGAACCTGCCACCGCCCCCACCGACACCGCATTGTCGCCCGAGATCACCTTGATCGAGACCTTCTGGGAGGCAAAGTAATCCAGCGTATCGCGGGCGTCCGGGCGGACGCGCTGCTCAAGCACCACCAGTGCTGCTGGTTTGACGATGCCGGGGGCGTCGGGGTGGTCGACGGGCACGTCGCTCGAGCCGAGCAACAGCACCCGCAATCCCAGCGACCCGATCTGCTCGGCTTCCTCGGCGACCACGGACGCCGGTTCGAGCAGCACGTCGGGCGCGCCGATCACCCAGTTGCCGTGCTCGCCGTAGGACGCGCCGCTCCATTTGGTGGCCGACTTGAACGGCGCGGTCGCGGTGGCGGTCCAGCCCGGCGGCATCTTGTAGGCCTCCGCGATGGCTTGGACGCTGGCGTTTGGCCGGTCGTCATCGGAGGCGAGCTGGGCCAGGATGTCGGCCACGGCCCGTTCGTCTAACTTCTTGAGATCCGATACCCGCATACCGTTTTCGGTGAGCGTGCCGGTTTTGTCGGCGCACACCATGTCGACGCGGGCGAGTCCCTCGATGGCGGGCAGCTCGTTGACGAGGCACTGGCGCCTGCCGAGCCGCACCACCCCGACGGCGAATGCGATCGAGGTCATCAGCACCAGGCCCTCGGGCACCATTGGCACCAGCGCTCCGACCATCGCCAGCACCGCTCGCCGCCAGCCGACATCGGTGGTGAACAGCTGCGTATAGATCGTGAGCAGGCCGGCCGGCCACAGCAGGTACGTGATGAACTGCAGAATCTTGTTGATACCGCTGCGCAGTTCGGATTTCACCAAAGTGAACTTGCTGGCCTCCTCGGACAGCTTGGCGGCGTAGGCCTCGCGGCCCACCTTCGTGGCCCGATACGCCCCGCTCCCGGCGACGACGAAGCTGCCCGACATCACGGTGTCTCCCGCGTCTTTCGACATCGGGTCGGCCTCACCCGTGAGTAGGGATTCATCGACCTCGAGGTTGTTCTCCTCGAGGACTTCGCCATCGACAACGATCTGATCGCCGGCACCGATCTCGATGATGTCGTCGAGAACGACATCACTGGGCAGCAGCGCTGCGGTGCTGGATTGCCTGCGCACCAAGGGTTTCGCCAGCCCCACAATGGCCAGCCTGTCCAGTGTCTGCTTGGCGCGCAGCTCCTGGATGATACCGATGCCACTGTTGGCGATGATGAGCAGACCGAAGAGGCCGTTGATCACCGATCCGGTGGCCAGCACGATGACCAGCAGCACACCCAGAATGGCATTGATGCGGGTGAACACGTTGGCTCGGACGATGTCGGACACGCTGCGGGCCGCACGGGTCGGCACGTCGTTGGTCTTGCCATCAGCAACCCGCTCGGCGACTTCGGCATCGGTGAGTCCGGTGGCGACTGACGTGGTCATCGTGTGAATGTTCCTTTGCCGAAAGTGTCGTAGTACTCGATGGTCAGTCTGTTGCCGTCGAACGTCGCCTTGGAAATCGTTCCCGGCGGGGCGTTTTCAGAGACCCATGAGTAGGTGAAGACGTTGGCCTCCCAATGGTTCAGGGGCACATCCAGTTTCGTTCCTAGCTCGAGCTGCAGCCTGCCGTCCTTCTCGGTGATTCGCGCCGGGCCCCAGTAGTCGTTGTTGTAGGTGCCGACGTATGAGGCCAGCGGCGCGGCGGGCGCGGGGTTGGCCGGCGGCTTCTGACCGACCGACGAGCCGGTCGGCTGCTCCATCTGCTTGAAGATGTCGCTGTAGAGCTTGTACCAGTGCTCGCGCACCTCGCCGAACTGAACGAGGTCGGCGAACTCGGCGGTCAGCGCTTCAGGCACACCGGATGGCGTGGCGTTGGTCAGTGCGACGATCGCCACGTCGGCGGACGGCAGGATGACGAAGTTCGTGCCTGAGCCGAGCTCGAATGCTCCGGAGTGGCTGAGCTCCATCCGCGCCGCCGATGTCGAGCCGACGTTGAAGCCGTAGCCGTAGAAACCCGACCGCATCGCGGGCTCTGTCGCGCGGCTCGCCACGATCTGTGGTGTCAGCGCAGGCAGCAGCGCCTTCGGGTCGACGATCTGCTTCCCCTCGTTGCCGCCGTTGGCCAGCACCATCGTCAGCCAGCGCGTCATGTCGTTCACCGATGAGCTCGCCCCGCCCGCGGGGGCCTCGGGGTCGGCGTCGCGGGCGTAGAGCGGTTCGTAGCGCCCGTCGACGTGAATATGGCCGACCGTGCGGTCCGGCCTTGCGCTGTAGTCAGCGAACCGGAAGCTCGTCGACGCCATGCCCAGAGGACGGAACAGCGCCTCGTCGGCGAGGTCCTCCCAGGATCTGCCTGCGCTCGCCGCGACCGCCTCTGCACCCGCCGTCAACCCAAAGTTGGTGTAGGCGTAGGAGATTCGGAACGGCTCGAGCGGAAGCTGCCGCAGTCTGTCCAGCACATACCGCCGGTCATAACCAAGATCCTCCAGCATGTCGCCTGCGTGCTCGGGTAGCCCGGAGCGGTGCGAGAACATGTCCCCCACGCTGACCGTCTGTGTGACCGTCGGATCGGAAAGGGCGAACCATGGCAGCTTGGCCACGATTGGCGTGTCCCAGCTGATCGCGTTGGTGCCCACCTGGTGGGCGACCACGGTCGCGCTCACTGGTTTGGACAGTGACGCCAGTTGGAAGACCGTGTCCGGGTCGATCTTGTCGCCGCTGCGCACGTCCTTGACTCCGAAGCCCTTGGCGTACACGGTCTTCCTGCCGTGCACCACGGCGACGGCCAAGCCGGGAATGCCCGACTTCTTCATCAGCTCGTCGGCCAACCCGTCCAGTTTGGCGACCGCGTTGTCGACGGCGTTGTCAGGCAGCGGCATGGCTGGCACCAACGGCGGCGGCACGTCGGATTGCGGCGACGCGGCCTGCTTGTCCGAGCTGCACCCTGCGATCAGCAGGAACGCGATCGCAATGGCCGAAAGCGCGCGTTTCACAGCCGCAACGCTAGCCGGTTACAGCTGCCACCACGGTTCGAACGTCGGGGTCGCGTCGGGATCGACGCGCTGGCCCGGCTTGGGCACAACCACGCGCACGCCCGCCGGATCCGCGGCGGCAACCAGTCGCTCGGCCGGTTCGGCCCACGGATGAGGCGCCAGCCGGAACGTGGCCCAGTGAATCGGCACCAGCAACCCCGAGTCGGCCTCGGCGATGTCGAGGTGCGCGCGGACGGCATCCTCGGGGTTCATGTGGATGTCCGGCCACGCCGGGTGATACGCCCCGATCGGCAGCAGGGTCAGGTCGAAAGGCCCATGGTCCATGCCGATTTCGGCGAAGCTCTTCGTGTAGCCGGTGTCGCCGCCGAAGAACGCGCGGTGCCGCGGCCCTGCGATCACCCACGAGGCCCACAACGTGGTGTTGCGGGAGAACAGCCGCCCGGAGAAGTGCCGGGCCGGCGTGCACACCAGGGTCAGCTCACCGATTTGGTGGCTCTCGTGCCAGTCGAGCTCGACGATGCGGCTCTCGGGAATCCCCCACTTGCGCAGGTGCGCGCCGACGCCGAGCGGCACGACGAACGGGGCCCGTTGGGTCCTGGCCAGGCCAAGGATAGTCTCGATGTCGAGGTGGTCGTAATGGTCATGGCTGATCAGGACCGCATCGACGGCGGGCAGAGCCTCAAGGGGAGCCGGGACCTCGTGCATCCGCTCCGGGCCGACCATCTGCGACGGCGAGCAGCGTCGACTCCATACCGGGTCGGCCAACACGTGATACCCGTCGACTTCGATCAACGCCGAGGAGTGGCCGAACCAGCAGACCGACAGCCGGGCCGAGGCGGCTTCCGTTGGCGCGGGCACAGCCAACGGGATTGGCGCGGGCGGTCTTGACGCGTCGCGCGAGCCGATCAGATCCCAGATGATCTTCCTCTGCTCCTCGCGGTCGAGGTTGATGCCGGACGCAGGGTCGATGTTGACGAACGCACCGTCGGAGAAGTTCGGCGATCGCCGAGCAACCGCCTCGATCTCGGCCGGCGACGCCCCAAGCGCGGCGGGCGCGCCGCGCAGCGCACGCAACACCCAGCTCCCTGCCAGCAGGGATGCCGTGCCGAACCCGAAGCGCAGCGCCGCACGCACCACCATCAGGCCCCCTGGAACTTCGGCGGTCGCTTCTCGATGCGTGCCACCTGCGCTTCCATCACGTCGTGGCTGGACCACGCCTTGTCGAACAGTTCCTTGTGCTCGGGCCACTGGTCCTCGTAGGCACCGTCGTCGTTGAGCACTCGTTTCGCATGCTGCAAGGCCAGCGGCGCGAAGCCCGCGAGCTCTGCGGCCCATGCCTGCGCGTCGGCCAGCGTTCCGATGCGGTTGGCCATTCCGGTCTGCAGCGCGACGTCGGCGGTGAGCCGTTCCGCGGCGAACAGCATGCCCCGCGCACGGCCCGCTCCAACCAACGAGGTCAACCGGCGAATACTCCAGTTATCCAGCGCCAGCCCATATTTCGCGACAGGGAATTGGAAGTACGCCTCGGGTGCGACGACGCGCAGGTCGCAAATCATCGAGAGAATGACGCCGGCCCCGATCGCGGGTCCGTTGATCGCTCCGATGACCGGGACCGGCGCTTGGTCGATGGCCAGGTTCAGTGCAAGGGCCTTGTCGGGCAGCTCCTCGGCTACTCGCGCAGCAGAGAGGTCCGCGCCCGCGCTGAACACCGCGCCCTGGCCGGTCAGCACGATCGCGCGGACGTCTTCGGCGGCGGCTTTCTCAATGGCTTCGCGCACGGCGTCGACGAGCTCGCAGTTCAGCGCGTTGCGGCGCTCTTCGCGCTGCATCTCCAGGGTCGTCACATGGCCGTCGCGGGTCACTCCGATCATGCGCCCAAGCCTATTAGGGTCGTCCTGTGAGCCGGATCGGCGCCCTGCAGCTGCGCGACTCCGTGCTGGACGAGGGCTCGTTCCGCAGCTGGGACACCCCGCCGCTTGAGGTCGACACGACCGAGGCGTACCAGCGCGAGCTGGCGGCCGCGAAGGCCGCCACCGGCCTTGACGAATCCGTCGTGACCGGGGTAGGCCGGGTGTTCGGCCGACACGTCGCGCTGGTGGCGTGCGAGTTCGACTTCCTTGCCGGATCGATCGGCGTTGCGGCCGCGGAGCGGATCACATCGGCGGTGCAGCGGGCGACCGCCGAGCGGCTGCCGCTGCTGGCGTCCCCGAGCTCTGGCGGCACCCGTATGCAGGAGGGAACCGTCGCGTTCCTGCAGATGGTCAAGATCGCGGCGGCCGTCGAACTGCACAAGCGGGCGCACCTGCCCTATCTCGTCTACCTGCGCCATCCGACCACCGGCGGGGTGTTCGCGTCCTGGGGTTCGCTCGGTCACGTCACCGCGGCCGAACCGGGCGCGCTCGTCGGATTTCTCGGCCCGCGCGTCTACGAGCACCTCTACGGCGAGCCGTTCCCTGCCGGCATCCAGACCGCGGAGAACCTGCACCGGCACGGTGTCATCGACGGCGTGGTGCCGCTCGAGGCCCTGCGCTCGACGCTGGATCGCACGCTGAAAGTGGTCGCCGACGCGCCGGGGTCGCCGCCGCCTGTCCCAGAGGCCGAGACGCTGCCCGACGTGCCCGCTTGGGAGTCGGTCGAGGCGTCGCGGCGCCCTGACCGCCCCGGCGTCGGATATCTGTTGCGGCACGGCACCACCGAACGGCTGCTGCTGTCAGGCACCGAGCGCGGCGAGGCGGCCACGATGATGCTGGCGCTGGCCCGCTTCGGCGGCCAGCCCGCCGTGGTCCTCGGCCAGCAGCGCGTCGTCGGAGGATTGGTGGGTCCGGCGGCACTGCAGGAGGCCCGGCGCGGCATGGCGTTGGCGGCGGGTTTGAAGCTGCCGCTGGTGCTCGTGATCGACACCGCGGGCCCCGCGCTCTCCGCCGAGGCCGAACAGGGCGGGCTGGCCGGCGAGATCGCCCGCTGCCTCGCCGAACTCGTCACGCTGGACACGCCGACCGTCTCGGTGCTGCTCGGCCAGGGCAGCGGCGGGCCCGCGCTGGCGATGGTGCCCGCCGACCGGGTGCTGGCCGCGCTGCACGGGTGGCTGGCTCCGCTGCCACCGGAGGGAGCCAGCGCGATCGTCTTCCGCGACGTCGATCACGCGCCGGAACTCGCCGCGGCGCAGGGCATTCGGTCGGCCGACCTGTTGCGCCACGGCATCGTCGACGCGATCGTGCCCGAGCGTCCTGATGCCGCCGACGAGCCGATGGAGTTCACGCAGCGGCTGTCGGCAACGATCGCCAATGAGCTGCACCGGCTGCGTGCGATACCCGAAGGGCAGCGCTTGGACGCCCGGCTGACGCGCTACCGGCGGATCGGTCTCGCCAAGTGATGGCATTCTGGGCTTGTGGAAGCTCTGCTTCATTTCGCGGGGAACTTCTGGTGGCTGGTCTTTCCGCTCGGCGGAGTCATCGGCGGGGGCGTTCGCGCGGTGGTGGCCGCCAATGAGCGACGCGCCCAGCGCAGGCTCGAGCGGTATCGCATCAAGCAGCAGACCAAGGTCGCGCTCGCCGAGGCGTCGGGCCGGGCCCGCACCAACGAGGCCGGCTACAAGCGCGAGGTGACCAAGGTGCTCGAGCGCCACGATCGCACCGATGCGCGCTGGCTCGACTACGAGATCGACATCGCCAAGCTGCTGGACTTCCCGCTGATGACGGACATGCGGGATCCGCTGACCATCGCCTTTCACAAGGCCAAGAGCCGGGCTGACCTGATACGGCCCGATTCCATCGACGACATCCTTGGCGACCGCGCCGCCCAACTCGAATATCGCGACACGGTCGGTGAGTACGTGGCCGCGTTCGACGTCGCGGAGTCGGAGGCGATCCGGCGGCGGCGCAGCGATTTCTCCGCCGAAGCGCAGGAGCGGCTGGCGCGGGCCCAGCATCTGCTGCGGCTGGCGTCCGACGGCGGTGCCACGCCGCAGGAGCGTCAGAACGCGTACGCCAGGGCGAGGAAGGAACTCGACGGACTCGTCGTGCTGCCTGCGACCACGCGGGCCAGCATCGAGCGCAAGATCGCAGGCGAGATCGAGGCGTAGCGGTCGGGCGGGCAGCGGCTGCGGTTCGGCTGGGTGGATCTCTTCGGCGTTGATATCGCATGCGATATCAACTTTGCGAGTGCATAGCGCCACACTGCGCGGTGCTCGCGTGACCAGCGTGGCCGCAGGGACCTAGGCGCTCGCCAAGGCCGCGAGCATCGCCGCACACGTGATCAGGTCGAGCGGAACGCGCAACAGGCTGCGGCGGGTCCACCGGACCGCGGTCGCCTCGTCGACGGTGGCGGGGTCGGCCTTCTCGAAGGCCAGCGCCTTCGGGACGAAGTCGACCAACGACCACACCCGCAGCAGGGCGTGACTGACCAACGCGATCAGCAGCGCAACCCGCACGTTCGCGTCGCCCCACGCGACCACCAGCGTGATGATGAGCAGCACCTCTAAGGCCGTGTGTGCAGGCAGCCAGAACCGCACCCGCGAGATGCCGCCGTTGCGCGGCTGGATGATGCCGGGCCGCTTGGGCCACGCTGGGTCGACGACGAGGAATTCGTACAGGCCTCCCCCGAGCGTGACGCAGGCCGCGAGCGTCGTGACGGCGATGAGGAGGAGTGAGATTGTCGAGTTGACGTCACCGATCGGCCCCAACACAGTTGATAGGAAACCACAGCCGTCAGCACGCCCGCATAGGCCGTCCCTAGCCGAAACTACGCGGCAAATTGGATATGTTGGGCGGCGCCGTCGTCGTCACCGGGGGCGGCGCCATATTCGGTACAGAAACTTGTGCCGGAGGCTGCCATGGCGTATCGGCGAGCTGGCTTCCCCCGGCGGCGCATGGCAGCCGTTGTCCCCCGACCCCCAGACACCGCCCGTCGATTCACAACACCACCGCTCGTGGTCGAGCACATCTTCGGTGGTGTACTGGGGCGGGTGGTTGTTCATGCAGAAGTCGTATGCGCCGATGTCCCACGCGGTGTTGTTGCCCCCGTTGTTGGGTCGGCAGCGGCAATGCTGGGGTAGCCGACACCGATGGTGGAGTATCCGACACCGATGGTGGAGTATCCGACCGGGATTGCGCCCGCGGCGACGAGGGAGCAAAGCCGGTAGTTGTTTTTCGTGGCCGCTAAGGCGGTGGCGCCACCAAATATCGCTGAACCGTGGGTCCAAGCCAGGCGACTAGCTCATCGCGTGACATGCCGACGACGGGCGGCACCTGCAGGATGTAGCGGCACAACGCCATGCCCAGAACCTGGGTCGCGACCAGGCCGGCGCTGCGGGCGGGCGCGTCGGGATTGATCTTCGCGATCGCGGGCAGCAGCTGACCCGCGAAGATCTCCCGCATCCGTCGCGCCGCCTCGGGATTCGTGGTGCTCGACCTCAGCAGCACGATCAGCGCCTCGTCGCCTTCCCATCGATTCATGAAGTGGGCGACGACGCGCTCGCCCACTTGGTCGCGGTCCACGTCGGACAGATCCGGGATATGCAGGTTGAAGTCGGCCGCCGCGGCGAACAGTTCGTTCTTGTTGCCGAAGTACCGCATGACCATCGACGGATCGATGTTCGCGTCCGCGGCGATCGCCCGGATGGTGGCGCGCTCGAATCCGGATGCGGCGAATCTCTCGCGCGCCGCGGCGAGGATCACCCCCTTGGTTTCCGCTGAGGATCTACCCATGCCAACAAGTGTAGGCCAACAACTGTTGACATGCCGGAGATCGCGCGGCATAGTTGATGCCAACAAGCGTTGGCATATGGCAAGGAGCTACAGATGTTCGACACAGATGTCCTCATCATCGGAGCGGGCCCGAGCGGACTCACGCTGGCCGCGTCGCTGGTCAAGGACGGTATTGTGACGACCGTGGTGGACCGGCAGGCCGCAGGCGCCAACACGTCGCGCGCCGCCGTCGTAAACGCCCGCACGCTCGAGGTCCTCGAAGACCTCGACGTGGCCGGGCGGCTGGTCAAGAAGGGGATCAAGGCGCCGCGGTTCAGCATCCGCGACCGGGCCCGCACGCTTATCCCGATCGACTTCAGCGAGCTGCCCACCGACTACCCCTACTCGCTGATGGTTCCGCAGTCGACGACCGAGAAGCTGTTGCTCGATCGGCTGCTCCAGCTCGGTGGCTCCGTCATCAGGCCCAAGACGCTGACCTCGATCACGCAGGGCGCGGACGCGGTGACTGCCACGTTCGACGACGGCGACATCATCCTGGCCCGCTACGCGGTCGGCGCCGACGGCATCCACAGCACCGTGCGGGAGCAGTCGGGTATCGGATTCGAGGGTGGTGTGTACGGCGAATCATTCGTGCTCGCCGACGTTCGGCTCAGTGGCGAAGCACCTGCCGACGAGGTCATCCTGTTCTGGGCCAAGGCGGGCCTTACGGTGGTGGCGCCGCTTCCCGGCGACATCTTCCGCATTGTCGCGCCGGTCGCCGACGCGCCGGAGGAGCCGTCGGCGCAGTACATCCAGCAGATCCTGGATAGCCGCGGCCCCGGCGCCGGACGAATGGTCGTCACGGACGTCGTCTGGGGCTCGCGCTTCCGGATCCACCACCGCGTTGCCAACACCTACCGGGCCGGGCGACTTCTGTTGTCCGGCGATGCCGCTCATGTACACAGCCCGGCAGGAGGCCAGGGCATGAACCTGGGCATCCAGGACGCTGTCGCATTGGCCGACGCCCTTGCCTGCGTGCTCGGGGGCGCTCCCGACAGCACGCTCGATGATTACAGCGCCGCGCGCCGCCCGATCGCACAGCAGGTCGTCGAAATGACCGACCGGCTAACGCGACTGGCGACGCTGCCGCAAGCCGCTCGCCCGGTGCGCAATGCCGTCGGCGGTTTGACCGGGCGGGTTCCTTCGGTTCGGCGTGCGCTGGCGATGCGGCTCAGCGGGCTGGTTTACCGCTGATCAGCTGCGCGTGCCCGCGGGTGCGGTAGGACAGCACCGCCACGGCGGCGGCCACCTCGACCGCCGCCACCAGGGTCGCCAGACCCATCAGCGTCGACTGCTGACCCGTTGTCGCCGTGTGCAATCCGTGGTGATGCGACGGCGCGGGCAGGTGCACCGCGATCATCGCGATGTTCATCAGCCCGACGACGCACCAGGCGCGCAGTGTCCCGCGCAGCCACAGGTCGCGGGCGCAGTACACGCAGGCGGCGATCATCGCGGCCAGCAGAAGGCCCGCCACGACGTTGGACGCATGGCCGAGCATCGCGGCATGCAGACCCGCCGAACTCAATGCGAGTACTGCACACGCCCGACGCCCGAACACTGGGCCCCCGCGCAAGCTGGGGACGGACATCTCGCTCCTCACACAGGTACAGACTCATCGAACGCGCGATTCTCATCGCTGCCGCTCGAGAATTTCCATCCTCGCAGCAATGGCGGCGTGTGTCGCTGCTTACAGCCCGAGGAACTTGACGGTCTCCTTGCGCATGTCGACCTTGCGGACCTTGCCGGTGATCGTCATCGGGAACTCGTCGACGATCTGGACGTAGCGCGGGATCTTGTAGTGCGCCAACTTCCCGGTCGCGAAGGCTTTGACGGCGTCGGCATCGAGCGCGGGCCGGCCCGGCTTCATCCGGATCCACGCGCAGATTTCCTCGCCGTACTTCTCGTCAGGGACCCCGATCACCTGAGCGTCCTCGATGTCGGGATGGGTGTAGAGGAACTCCTCGACCTCGCGGGGATAGACGTTCTCCCCGCCGCGGATCACCATGTCCTTGATGCGCCCAACGATGTTGCAGTAGCCGTCGTGCCGCATGATCGCCAGATCGCCGGTGTGCAGCCAGCCGTCATGGTCGATCGCCTCGCGCGTCTTCTCCTCGTCCTGCCAGTAACCGAGCATTACCGAGTAGCCACGGGTGCAGAACTCGCCTGGCTCGCCGCGCTCGGCGACGGCGCCGGTGGCCGGGTCGATGATCTTGATCTCCACGTGCGGATGAGCACGGCCGATCGAGGCGGTACGCCGGTCGAGGTCGTCGTCGACCCGGGTCTGGCAGGACACCGGCGATGTCTCGGTCATCCCGTACGCGATGGAGAACTCGGCCATGTTCATGTCGTTCATGCAGCGCTTCATGACCTCGACGGGACAGACCGACCCGGCCATGATGCCGGTACGCAACGACGACAAGTCGCGGTTGGCGAGATCGGGGTCGCCGAGCATCGCGATGAACATCGTCGGGACGCCGTAAACGGCGGTGCACCTTTCGGATTCGAGCGCATCGAGCGTCAGCGCCGGATCGAATCCTGGCGCGGGTATGACCATAGTTGCCCCGTGGGCGGTGCAGCCGAGATTGCCAAGCACCATGCCGAAGCAATGGTAGAACGGCACAGGGATGCAGAGTTTGTCGTCGGGCCCGAGATTCAGTAGCTCGGTGGTGAAGAATCCGTTGTTGAGGATGTTGCGATGCGAGAGCGTCGCTCCCTTCGGGAAACCCGTTGTGCCCGAAGTGTATTGGATGTTGATCCGTTGGTTGTTGTCGAGTGCGGCCGTTCTCGCGCGCAGATCGTCGACGGGTACGGTGTCCGCGCGGTTTTTCAGGTCCTGCCAGTCGTCGGTGTCGAGGAACAACACTTCCTGCAGTTCGGCCGTCTCGGTACGCACCTCGTCGACCATGCTGACGTAATCCGAGGTCTTGAACGCCGTGGCGGAGATGAGGGTTCGGGCACCCGACTGCCTCAACACATAAGCGAGTTCATGCGTGCGGTACGCGGGGTTGATGGTAACCAGGATGGCGCCGATCTTGGCGGTCGCATACTGCACGATGGTCCATTCGGGACAGTTCGGCGCCCAGATGCCCACGCGATCACCGTGCTCAAGGCCGAGCGACATGAGACCGCGTGCGATCACATCGATTTCGTCGTTGAGTTCGCCGTACGTCCATCTGCGGGTGCTTGCCATGTCAACGAGCGCCTCCGCGCCGGGATTCGCCCGAACGGTCCGTTCGAAGTTCTCGCCGATGGTCTCTTCCAGGATCGGGATGTCGGTCGGTCCTGCGTCGTACGACTTCATCGGTCCGCCTCCCGCCCGGATGTGCACCAATTGCACGCCGCCGTCGCGCGACGCGGCGGATTTTGCCGGAAATGGTCCGTGACAAGATCAGCGCATGGCACCGATCAACCCGTTCCGCATCGCAGTTCCCGACGCTGATCTCCACGACCTGCGGGCGCGGCTGGTTCACACGCGATGGCCGGAGGCCGAATGCGTCGACGATTGGAGTCAGGGCATCCCGCTGAGCTACACCCGTGAGCTGGCCGACTATTGGGCAGGTGAATACGACTGGCGCGCACGCGAAGCCGCGCTGAACAGGTTCGACCAGTTCAGCACCGAGATCGACGGCCTCGACATTCATTTCATCCACCAGCGTTCGGCTGATGACGACGCGTTTCCGCTGCTGATCACGCACGGCTGGCCCGGATCCGTCGTCGAGTTCCACAAGGTGATCGAGCCGTTGACCGCCGCGGGGTTTGACGTGGTGTGCCCGTCGCTGCCCGGATACGGCTTCTCCGGTAAACCGGCGGGCACCGGTTGGGGTGTCGCCAAGATCGCCGAGGCGTGGGAGACGCTGATGGGCCGGCTTGGCTACGAGCGCTACGGCGCGCAGGGCGGCGACTGGGGCGCCGCGGTCACCACGCAAATCGGGCGCAACGGCGGCCGCTGCGCGGCGATCCACGTGAACATGCCGCTCGGCACGCCGCCCGGCAGCCTGGCCAATCCGACCGACGAGGAACAGCAGGCGCTTGCCCGCCTCGACTACTACCGCAAATGGGACAACGGCTACGCCAAACAGCAGTCGACGCGGCCGCAGACCATCGGCTACGGGTTGGTCGACTCCCCCGTCGGGCAGCTGGCGTGGATCGTCGAGAAGTTCTGGTCGTGGACGGACTGCGACGGTCATCTCGAGAACGTGCTCACCCGTGACGAGCTTCTCGACAACGTGATGCTGTATTGGGCGACCGCGTCGGCGGCGTCGTCGGCCCGGCTGTACTGGGAGAGCTTCACCGTCTTCGGCGGGGGCGAACCCGTCAAGCTGCCCACGGGTGTCGCGGCCTTCCCGAAGGAGATCCTTCGCGCGCCGCGCAGCTGGTGCGAGGCCGGCTACAACATTACCCATTGGACGACGATGCCGCGCGGCGGGCACTTCGCTGCGTTCGAGCAGCCCGAGCTATTCGTCGACGACGTGAGTGCCTTTTTCGCTACCGTGCGCTAGATGGGGAGGACGATCGAGGCCGATTACCTGGTGGTCGGTGCGGGCGCGATGGGCATGGCGTTCGCCGACACCCTGGTCAGTGAGACCAACGCGACCGTGGTTGTGGTCGACCGCAACCACCAACCCGGCGGGCACTGGACTGTGGCTTATCCCTTCGTGCGGCTGCATCAACCGTCGGCCTACTACGGCGTGAACTCACGGGATCTCGGCAGCGACACCATCGATCACAGTGGCCTCAACGCCGGCTACTACGAGCTGGCCAGCGGCGCCGAGGTGTGCGCGTACTTCGACGCGGTGATGCAGCAGCAACTGCTGCCGACGGGCCGAGTCACCTACCTGCCGATGAGCGAATACCTCGGCGACGGCCGGGTCCGCACGCTCGGCGGGGACGAGATCGAGGTGTCCGCACACCGGGTGGTCACCACTCACGTTGACATCGTGGTGCCGTCGATGCGCCCGCCGTCCTACGACGTCGACCCCGATGTCGACTGCGTGCCGCCCAACGAGCTGCCGCGAATCCGCGAGGCAAGAGACCGCTACGTGATCGTCGGCGCGGGCAAGACCGCGATGGACGCGTGCCTGTGGCTGCTGCGCCACGGCATCGAGCCACGGCGGTTGACCTGGATCAAACCCCGTGACTCCTGGATATTGGACCGCGCCACGATCCAGCCCGGTCCGCAGTTCGCAAAGCGGGTGCTCGCCGACTTCTCCGGACAACTCGCGGCGGTGCTCCAGGCCGAATCGCTGCCGGATCTATTCGACCGGCTGGAAGCCAAGGGCAGCCTGCTGCGCATCGACACCTCCGTTGACCCGACCATGTACCGGTGCGCCATTTTGTCCCTTGCCGAACTCGATGCGCTGCGGGACATCGACGATGTGGTCCGCGTTGGCCACGTCCAGTCGATCGAGCCCGGCCGTGTCGCGCTGGCCGGCGGGACGCTCGACCTCGACGGCTCAGCCCTCTACATCGACTGCACCGCAGACGGTTTGGGGCGGCGGGAACCGACCGCGGTGTTCAGCGGCGGCCACATCTCGCTGCAGACCGTGCGGACCTGCCAACCCGCGTTCAGCGCGGCCGTCATCGCCCACGTGGAAGCGACGTACCCCGACGACGCCACCAGAAATGCGTTCTGCAACCCTGTCCCCTACCCGCACGAGCCGACCGACTGGCTGCGAATGATGCTGACGTTCAACCGAAATCAACTACAGTGGTTCTCCGATCCCGACATGATGGCGTGGGTCGACGCCGCAAGGCTGAACGTCCTGCACCACGTGACCGCGGCAGTCAGCGAGCGGGCGCGCGAGAAGATCATCTCCGTCCTGAGTTCGCAGCTGCCCGCCATCAACGACAAGCTGGAGAAGCTGCTCGCGCATGCCGGTTGATATTCGAGTCGCACGCTACTCGCGTGTCACCGGCCGACTTTGGTCATCATCGACGCCATGACGACGACACCCGACGATCAGGACTGGCTGCGCCTGGCCGACGAAGCCTTCATCCCTCTTGGTCGTTGACCCTGCGCTGAGGGCGTGGATCCTCGAGTGGGCAGGGCCGTGTACGCAGAGTCAATCAACTCGCCGATGACTTAGGCAAGCGACTCCACCCACGCCCGGTGCAACGCGGCGTACCGCCCGCCGGTGTGACCGATGAGTTCGTCGGGAGCGCCGTCTTCGACGATGCGGCCATGGTCGAGAACCAGCACCCGATCGGCCACCTGCACCGTGGACAGCCGATGCGCGATGACGAGCGCGGTCCGGTCGGCCAGCACCGTTTCCAGCGCCCGCTGCACCATCCGCTCGCTGGGGATATCCAGCGACGACGTCGCCTCGTCGAGGATCAGCACCGCCGGGTCGGCGAGGAAGGCTCGGGCGAACGCGACCAGCTGCCGCTGTCCAGCCGAGAGCCTGCCGCCGCGCTTGGCGACGTCGGTGTCGTAGCCGTCGGGCAGCGCGTCGACGAACCGGTCCGCGCCGACCGCGGCCGCCGCCAGGCGCACCGCCTCGTCCGTGGCGTCGGGCCTGCCGAACCGGATGTTGTCGGCGACGGTCCCGTCGAACATGAAGTTCTCCTGGGTGACCATGACGACGTGGCGGCGTAGCTCGCTTTGCGAAAGATCCCTCAGGTCAACGCCATCCAGCGTCACCGAGCCCGCAGTCGGGTCATAGAAGCGCGCGATCAGCTTGGCGATCGTGGTCTTGCCCGCGCCGGTGGTGCCGACCAGCGCGATGGTCTGCCCGGCCGGAACCGAGAAGCTCAGGTCGGGCAGCACCGGCCGCTCCGACACGTAGGAGAACCGCACGTCGTGGAAGGCGACGCCGCCGCGCACCCGCTCGAGCGTGACCGGCCGCTCCGGATCCTTGATGCCCGGCCGCTCGGCCAGCACACCGGCCAGCTTCTCCAGCGCCGACGACGCGGACTGGAAGGTGTTGAAGAACTGCGAGATCTCCTGCATCGGTTCGAAGAACATCCGCAGATACAGCAGAAACGCCGCCAGCGTGCCGATGGTCATCTGGCCGTGCAGCACGCGGTAGCCGCCGTAGAGCAGCACCACGCCGGTAGTGAGGTTGCCGACCAGCTTCACACCAGGCATGAAGATCGCGAGCAGCCGGAACGTCTCCTCGTTGTCCGCCTTGTAGCGATCGGCGACGTCTTCGAAGATCTCCTGGTTGCGCGGCTCGCGCCGGTAGGCCTGCACCGCCTTGATGCCGGTCATCGTCTCGACGAACTGCACGATCACCAGCGCGGCGCTCTCCCGCACCCTGCGGTACGTCTTGGCCGACTCGTTGCGGAACCACCACACGAGCGCCACCAGAACGGGGAACCCCGCCAGACACATCAGGCCAAGCCGCACGTCGAGCGTGACGAGAAGGATCGCCGTGCCGATCAGCGTGAGCGCGGCGGTGATGAGGCTGTCGAAGCCGGTCTCCAGCATGTCCTGGATCGCCTCGACGTCGTTGGTGGAGCGGCTCACCACCCGGCCCGACGTGTACCGCTCGTGGAACGCGATGTCGAGCCGCTGGAAATGCCGGAACACCCGCCGCCGCAGCTCGAGCAGCACCTTCTGGCCGATCCGGCCCGAGCGCTGCAGGAAGAACATCCGGCTGGTGGCCTGGATCAGCACCACCCCGCACAGCACGCCGATAATGATCATCAGCGTGTGCGCCGGGCCGCCGGCCTGGATCGGCGGGATGCCGCGGTCGATGCCGCGTTGCACGAGTAGCGGAACCGAAAGGCGCGCAAGGTTTTCCACCACGACGACGAGCGCAAGCAGCGCGACCGTCAGACGGAAGGGCCGCAGCAGCGAGCCGAGCAGCGCCCTGGCCTCGCGGCGAAGCGGCACGCTCTCGTCGATGGGCAGCTCGTCGTTTTGGCTGTCGGTGACCCGCCCGCGCCACTCGTCCTCACCGACGTCGACTGGCTGGGTGTCGGTTGCGGTCATCGGCCCTCGGCCTCCGACGTCACGAATCGGTTTCTATCGGAGGCAGCGGGCGCCTTGTTCAAGGCCTCCTGCTCCTCATACGCCAGCCCGAGCCGGTTGCGGTCCTCGTCGTCCTGCCACGCGCACTCGCGCTCGACACCGTCGTCGAGTTCGTCGTCGGCGGCCAGCAGGTAGCGGTACTGCGGAACGCTGGCCAGCAGCTCGGCGTGCGTGCCGATGTGCGTGATCGTGCCGTCGCTCAGCAGCGCCACCTTGTCGGCGAGCAGCACCGTCGACGCCCGATGCGCGACAACGATGCCGGTGACGTGGTGCAACACCCGGCGCAGCGCCTCCTCGACGACGGCCTCGGTGTGCACGTCGAGCGCCGACAGCGTGTCGTCGAGCACCAGGATCTTGGGCGCGGCGAGAATGGCGCGCGCCAGCGACAGCCGCTGCCGCTGACCGCCTGACAGGCTCATGCCCTGCTCGCCGATGCGGGTGTCCAAACCGAACGGCAGGTCGTAGACGAACTGCGCGGCGGCGATCTCGATGGCCTGCGCCAACTGCTCGTCGGTCGCCGGATCTTTCGAGGATCGGCCCAGCGCCAGGTTCTCCGCCACCGACATCGAGAACAGCGTCGGATCCTCGAACGCGGTGGCCACCGCGTGGCGCAGCGCAGCCAGGCTCAGCTCGCGGATGTCGCGGCCGTCGATGCGGATCTCGCCCTCGGTGACGTCGTACAGCCGTGACAGCAGCGCGGCGAGCACCGACTTACCCGAACCCGTCGACCCGACCAGCGCCAGCGTCTCACCCGGCTCGACGGTCACGCTGACATGGCGCAGCGCCCAAGTGTCCGAGTCGGGGAAGCGAAAGCCGACGTCGACGAGCTCGAGCCGCCCGCCGCGCGGCGCCTCGTTCGACGGTCCGTCGGTGATTTCCCGTGGTGCGTCGAAGATCTCGGCGATCCGGTTGGCGGCGGTGAACGACTCCTGCGTCATCGACAACAAGAAGCCCAGCGACGCGATGGGCCACACCAGCGACAGCATCATCGTGATGAACGCGACCAGCGTGCCCATCGTGACGTAGCCATGGCCCGCGGCGTAGGCGCCGAGGCCCAGCACCACGATGAGCGTCAGGTTCGGGATGACCTCCAGCAGGGTCCAGAACTTCGCGGACACCAACACCCTGCTGACCTGCGTGTCGTACAGGTTGGTGAGCTGCTTATCGAACCGGTCGTACACGTAGTCCTCGCGGCCGAACGACTTCACCACCCGCACACCGAGCGCGGATTCCTCGACATGCGTTGCGACGTGGCCGGACTGGTCCTGGGCCAGCCGCGACAGCCGGGTGTAGGACTGCTGGAAGTGCAGCACGATCAGGGTGATCGGCACGATCGAGATCAGCACCACCACACCCAGCGGCCAGTACATCGCGAGCAGGATCGCCGTCACCACGGTGATCTGGAGGATGTTGAGCAGCAAGAACACCATGCCGAACGACATGAAGCGGCGAATGGTGCTCAGGTCGTTCATGATTCGCGACAGCAGTTGGCCGGACTGCCAGCGGCCGTGGAACGACATCGGCAGGATCTGCAGCCGCGCGTAGAGGTCCTTGCGGATATCGGCCTCGACGCCCATCGTCGCGCGGGCGACCAGCCACCGGCGAATGAACCACAGCACCGCCTCCGAGATGCCCACCCCCATCGCGGCGGCGCCGAGCACCCACAGGCCGCGCTGGTCCTGATGGCGCACCGGCCCGTCGATCACGGCCTTGGTCATCAGCGGAATCGCCACGGTGGCAACGAGGCTGACGAGCGCCACGACGACCATGGCGACCCACCGGCCCCGGTATGGCATCAGGTAGGGCAACAACCGCCACAGATCCGAGCTGGTACGTTCGCGGGCCGGCGGTCGCGCGATCGCCGGCGCCGAGCGCAACGTATCCACAGTCGATTCAGTCAAAGCAATTCCAATTATCCGCTGAGCGGCAAATCAATAACGGCCGCCATGAGAGTCTCATGCCGCTACGACATCTTCGGGATCCGGCTGGCTGCCAAACTGGGTTTCGTACAGCTCGGCGTAGCGCCCGCCACGGGCCATCAGCTGGTCGTTACCGAGCCTGCTGACCAGGGCGCCGGTGCGGGTGCGGGTGCGGGTGAAGAACGCGACTGGCATCCGCTGCACGTGGTCGAACACCGCGGTGCGCAGATCGAGGATGAGGCCCTCGCCGATGTTCGATGACAGCCACCGCGTCACCAGCGATATCCCGGCCTCGGCGACGGCGATCGCCGCGGCCAGCGCCAGATCCGGCCGAGCAGCTTACGGTCGGCCAGCGACCGCAGGTCACCGCCACGTGCGCGAACCTGCCGGTACAGGGTTTGCCTGGCTACTGTTTCGAAGCTCATTTAATCACCGTAAAACCTCAACAATGGATGAGGTCAACGACTTCCCCGGCGAGTCGTCAGACGATGCCGAAGTAGCCGAGAACGCCTGCAGCGAAAACCACGATCAGGGGATTTGTCTTGGTGAGCACGAAGATCGCCGTGCAGATCGCGGTGAGCAGGTAGGCCCGCCAGTCGTGGTCGGCGGCCCTGCTCATCACCAGCGACGTGGCCATGATCAGGCCGACCGTCAGCGGCGCGAAGCCCTTCTCGACGGCGATTCTCCACTTCGACTTCTGCGCCTTCTGCCAGAACAGCGTGACGGCGTACATCAGTGACGCCGCAGGCACGATCATCGCGACGGTGGCGATCACGCCGCCGAGGATCGCGCAAGGCACTCCCCCGACCCTAAGTCCGGCGCCGTAGCCGACCAGTGTCACGATCAGGATGCTGGGCCCCGGCGCGGTTTGGGAGATCGAGAAGATGTCGGCGAACTGCGAGTCGGTCATCCAGTGATGCCCGCGGACCGCCTCTAGGTGCATTTCGGGCAGCACCGCATTCCCGCCGCCGATCGACAGCAGGGACAGCGAGGCGAACAATCCCGCGAGCTGTAGATAGGTGGTCATAGAGACCTACACCGCACGTTCTCTCGGCCACGCCCAGAACAGGCTGATCGGCGCAAGGATGGCCAGCACCACCGGAAGTGGCCACCGCAGAAGGCCGTTCAGGGTGAAGGCCGCCGCGAAGAGCAACACCGGCATCAGCGCCGTCAGGCATTTCCTGCCGGTTTGGATGACCATGGCCAACGTCAGTGCCACGGCGGCCGCCGAGGCGCCGTGAAGGACACCCTTCACCGCGGGTATCTCTTTGAACCGGAAGTAGAAGAAGCCCGCCACCATGATCAATACGACCGGCAGGAGGCACAGCCCGAACAGCGCCGCCACCGCGCCGGGGAGACCGCGGATCTTCGACCCGGCGAAGACCGCCATGTTCACCTGATTGGCCCCCGGCAGGATCCGGCACATCGTCATGGCGGACAGAAACTCTGCCTCACCCATCCACTGCTTCTCGACCACAAGCACTTCGCGTGACCACGCGGACAGCCCGCCGCCGAACGAGGCGAGCGCGATGTGGTTGAACGTCAACGCGAGCTCGTACAGGGAGACCTTCTCGCGCCGCGGGTCGATCTCGCTCTCGCGCGGAGGGTCGACCTCACTCATGCATGAGGTCTTTGTCGTGCGGGAAGTCGTCCTCGTGATGCTGGGAGGGATCGAGCGGATCCGGCGCCTCGTAGTGGTGCGAAAGGTCCCAGTCGGCGTCGAAGACGTCTTTGAGCCGCCCGACGATGGCGGGGTCGTCGGTCATGATGCCCAGTTCGCGGCGCAGATCAAATGCGCTGCGGTCGATATTCATCGAACCCACGAGGGCGTGTTGGTTGTCGACGACGATCAACTTCGCATGCACCCTCAGGTTCTTCTGCTTGTGCACCTTGACGCCGAAGCGGTTCAATGTCCGCAGCGATGCGAAGGTGTCGAGAATGTCCCATTCGCTGATGCCGTGCCTGCCACCGCAGAGGACATGCACGTTGACGCCGCGATCAGCGGCACCGGCGAGCCGTTCGAGAATGACCGCATCGACGAATTTGGGATGCTGAACATCCAGACGTTCGGTGGCCGTGTCGATGAATTGCGCCATGTGGTATCGCGAATTGGAATTGCTCCACAGCAGGCCTTCATATGCTCCGCAGTCCCAATCGCGATGCTCCCAGTCGGCGTAGAAGACTTCGGCGATCTGCGCGACGTGGTAGGGATTGTCGGTGATAATGCCGTAGTCGCGGGTCAGTGTGAAGTATTTCTCGCACAGGTTAAAGGTCGCGACCAGTGCGGCTTTTTCGTCGACCACGATCGATTTTTCGTGCGTAACGTAGAACTTGGGGTTGGACCACTGGACCGCTATCCCGGCATTCAGGAATTGCTCATAGGTATCGTCATTGGCGCGGTCACCGCCGGATCGTTGCGCATTGAGCTGGACACGCACTTCGACGCCGGCTTTCTTGCGATCGATGACGGCCGCGATCAAACTCGGCTCGGTAAACGTGAATTGTTTGATCAAAAGCAAATTTTTGGCTGAGTTGATGAATTCACGGACGGGTTCCAAGCCGTCATCGGGCTCGACAATCAGACGAGGAGAGAGCGGGAGCATGATTTCGGGATGCTAGCACCGGGGGAATGGCGGCGCTTTGCTATCGGACGAACGTTCAGCTCGCCGTGACACGGCGGTGATGAGAACGCCGCAACGGTGATACCTACGTTGCTCCCGCGCCTGTCACATCCCTGGCACAGGATCAGGCAAGATTGCGGGCATGGACAGTGGAGCGGCTTCGCCCCGGGTGCTCGTAGTGGACGACGACCCCGACGTGCTCGCGTCCCTCGAGCGTGGCCTGCGGCTGTCCGGATTTGACGTGGCGACGGCCGTCGACGGCGCCGAGGCGCTGCGCAGCGCCACCGAGACCCGGCCCGACGCGATCGTGCTCGACATCAACATGCCGGTACTTGACGGCGTCAGCGTGGTGACCGCGCTGCGGGCGATGGACAACGACGTGCCGGTCTGCGTGCTCTCGGCACGAAGCTCCGTCGACGACCGGGTCGCCGGGCTGGAGGCGGGGGCCGACGACTATCTGGTCAAGCCGTTCGTGCTGGCCGAGTTGGTGGCGCGGGTCAAGGCGTTGCTGCGCAGGCGAGGTGCGACGGCGACGTTCTCGTCGGAGACCATCACGGTCGGCCCGCTGGAGGTGGACATCCCTGGCAGGCGTGCCCGCGTCAACGGCGCCGACGTCGACCTGACCAAGCGAGAATTCGACCTGCTCGCGGTGCTCGCCGAGCACAAGACCGCGGTGCTGTCCCGCGCCCAGCTGCTTGAGCTGGTGTGGGGCTACGACTTCGCCGCTGACACCAACGTCGTCGACGTGTTCATCGGCTACTTGCGCCGCAAGTTGGAGGCCGGCGGTGCGCCGCGGCTGCTGCACACCGTTCGCGGCGTGGGGTTTGTCCTGAGGACGCAGTGATGAGCGCTCGCGCGAAGAACAAACAGGGATGATGAGCGCTCGCGCGAAGAACAAATAGGGATGATGAGCGGTTGCGCGAATCAACGACAGACGCGGTAGTCCGATGAACCTGCTGTCGCGGATCTTCCGACGCACACCCTCGCTGCGGGCCAGGGTGGTGGTCGCGACGGCCATCGGCGCCGCGATTCCCGTGCTCATCGTCGGCACGGTCGTTTGGGTCGGCATCACCGGTGACCGCAAGGAACGGCTGGACCGCAGGCTCGACGAGGCAGCGGGCTTCGCGATCCCGTTCCTACCGCGCGGGCTCGACGAGATCCCCAAGACGCCGAACGACCCGGACGCCGTCATCACGGTGCGCAAGAACGGGCAGGTCACGTCCAACTCGAACGTGGTGCTGCCCGAGCTGCCTGCCGGCTACGAAGACACCTATGTCAACGGCGTGCGGTATCGCGTGCGCACAGTGGAGATCCGGGCGCCAGAGCCGATGGCGGTCGCCGTCGGTGACACCTACGACGCGACCATCGCCGACACCAACAACCTGCACCGCAGGGTGATCATCATCTGTTTGTTCGCTATCGTCGCCTCGACCGTGTTCGGCTGGGTGCTGGCCGCATTCGCTGTGCGACCGTTCAAACAGCTGGCACGACAGACCAGTCAGATCGACGCGGGCGACGAACCACCCGATATCGAGGTGCGCGGCGCCACCGAGGCCGTCGAGATCGCAGACGCGGTCAAGGGCATGCTCGAACGGATCTGGGAAGAGCAGGGCCGCACCAAGGCGGCGCTCGCGTCAGCGCGCGACTTCTCCGCGGTGTCGGCGCACGAACTGCGCACCCCACTGACCGCGATGCGCACCAACCTCGAGGTGCTGTCCACCCTGGATCTGCCCGACGAACAACGCAAAGAGGTGGTCAACGACGTCATCCGCACCCAGTCGCGCATCGAGGCCACGCTGGGCGCACTGGAGCGGCTGGCGCAGGGCGAGCTGTCGACCTCCGATGACCACGTGCCGGTCGACATCACCGAACTGCTCGACCGCGCCGCGCACGACGCGATGCGGGTGTACCCCGATCTGGACGTGTCCCTGGTGCCTGCGCCGACGGTGATCATCGTCGGGCTGCCCGCTGGGCTTCGGCTGGCCGTCGACAACGCGATCGCCAACGCGGTCAAACACGGCGGGGCGACCAGGGTGCAGTTGTCGGCGGTCAGTTCGCGCGCCGGTGTGGAGATCGCGATCGACGACGACGGCGTTGGCATCCCCGAAGAAGAGCGCAAGGTGGTGTTCGACCGGTTCTCCCGCGGGTCGACGGCGTCGCACTCCGGCTCGGGGCTTGGCTTGGCGTTGGTCGCCCAGCAGGCCGAATTGCACGGCGGCACAGCCTCGTTGGAGGACAGCCCGCTGGGCGGAGCGCGGCTGCTGCTTCGGCTGCCCGGTCCTCGTTAATTCCCCGGCTAGCGGGTGGCCAGCAGGTCGATGACAAATATCAACGTCTTGCCGGACAACCGGTGCCCACCGCCGGTGGGACCGTAGGCCTGCTCCGGCGGGATAACGAGCTGGCGACGGCCGCCGACATTCATACCTGGGATGCCGTCCTGCCAGCCCTGAATCAGCCCGCGCAGCGGGAACTCGATGGACTCGCCGCGGTTCCACGAACTGTCGAATTCCTCGCCGGTGTCGTACTCGACGCCCACGTAGTGCACCTCGACGGTGCCGCCTGGCACGGCCTCCGCACCGTCGCCGACCACCAGGTCCTTGATGACAAGCTCCGTCGGCGCTGGCCCGTGAGGAAATTCGATCTCTGGCTTGGTACTCACCGCACTCACCGTAGTCGGGCAGACTGGAGCCGTGGCTAAGGACCAAGACATTCTCGTGCAGGTCAACAAGCTGGTCGCCGAGGAGCAGGAGCTGCGCACCAAGCTGCAGCACCGCGAAATCGACGAATCCGAGGAGCACCAGCGGCTGCGCGCCGTGGAAGTGGAACTCGATCAGTGCTGGGATCTGCTGCGGCAGCGCCGGGCGTTGCGCGAGACCGGTGGCGATCCCCGAGAGGCGCGGGTGCGCCCGGCAGGCGAGGTCGAGGGTTACCTTGGCTGACCTGTGACAGGGCCAGACGTCGTCATCGTCGGTGGCGGGCACAACGGCCTGGTGGCCGCCGCCTATCTGGCTCGCGCCGGGCGCACGGTGCAGGTGCTCGAGCGGCTGGATCACGTCGGGGGTGCCGCGGTGTCCGCACACGCCTTCGACGGAATCGACGCGCGGCTGTCGCGCTACTCATATCTGGTCAGCCTGTTGCCGCGCCGCATCGTCGACGAACTGGGTGTCCGGGTGCGGCTGGTGCGCCGCCGCTACTCGTCGTACACGCCCGATCCGGCGACGGCGGGGGGCACGGGCCTGCTGATCGGGCCACACTCGACGTTCGCGGCGATCGGGGCCTCCGACGACGAGCCGGGGTTCGCCGAGTTCTACCGTCGCTGCCGCATCGTCACCTCTCGGCTGTGGCCGACGTTGACCCACCCGCTGCGCACCCGCGACGAAGCGCGCCGCAATGTGCTGGCCGGAGGTGATCCCGACGCCGATGCGGCGTGGCATTCGATGATCGGGCGCCCGATCGGACACGCCATCACCGAGGCGGTTGGCGACGACCTGGTTCGCGGTGTGATGACGACCGACGCGGTGATCGGCACTTTCGCCCGCGCCGACGACGCGACGCTGACGCAGAACGTGTGTTTCCTCTATCACCTGCTTGGCGGCGGCACCGGTGACTGGGACGTCCCGGTCGGCGGCATGGGCGCAGTCAGCGGCGCACTGGCCGCGGCGGCTGCCGGTCATGGCGCCGAAATTCTCACGGGTGCAGAGGTTTACGCCATCGACCCGGACGGTGAGGTGCGGTATCGCCGCGACGGCCAGGACCATCGGGTGCACGCCGATTTCGTATTGGCCAATGTGACACCGGTTGTGCTGGCCAGGCTGCTGGGTGAGCCGGAGCCTACGCTGGCCCCCGGGGCGCAGGTCAAGGTCAATCTGATGCTGCGGCGGCTACCGCGGCTGCGCGACGACAGCGTCACACCCGAGCAGGCATTCGGCGGAACGTTCCACATCAACGAGACGTTCAGTCAGCTCGACACCGCCTACACCCGCGCCGAGCACGGGGTGGTGCCGGACCCGCTACCCTGCGAGATCTACTGCCATTCGCTGACCGACCCGAGCATCTTGTCGGACCGGCTGCGCGAATCTGGTGCCCAGACGTTGACGGTGTTCGGGCTGCACACGCCCCATCGACTGGTGGCAGGGGGCGACCCAGACCGAATGCGTGACACGCTGACCTCTGCCGTGCTCAACTCTCTCAATTCCGTTCTGGCCGAGCCAATTCAGGACGTGCTGATGGACGACTCGGCGGGGCGGCTGTGCATCGAGGCCAAGACCACTCTCGACTTGGAGCGCACGCTGGGCATGACGGCCGGCAACATCTTCCACGGCGCGCTGAGTTGGCCGTTCGCCGAGGACGACGAACCGCTCGACACACCGGCGATGCGGTGGGGGGTGGCGACAGCCCATGATCGAATCATGATGTGCGGCTCGGGGTCTCGACGTGGCGGTGCGGTGTCGGGGATCGGCGGCCACAACGCCGCGATGGCGGCGCTGGAGAGCTAGGCCATGGCCGCGGCCCACGCCATGTGGCCCTCGAAGCCGAGGTCGTTGGCCATGGCACGGTAGCGGTCCCTGAAGTCGCGGTAGTTGGCTTCGTCGCCCCGAGCGTTGGCCACCAGCGCCCGTAGTTGCAGTTCGGTGAGATCTCGCACCACCAAGTCAGCGATGGGCGCGGCGGCCAGCCGCTCGATTGCAGACTCGGCTTCCCGCACGTCACCCTCGCCGCCACGGTCCAACAGCACACCCACCAGTAGCTTGATTGCATAGATGCAGAACCCGAGCTGGCCGTTCTCAAAGAGCCTGTCGACCGCCTCGCGCATCGTCGGTAGCGCTGCTTCGGCGTCTCCGTTCAGCGCCATTTCGCGACCAGTGAGTACGTCGATGACTGGAAGTTCGGTCCTGAAGAACTGCCCGCGTTCACACATCTCTCGGATTTCCGCCAGCAGCTGCATGCCTCGCCCAATGTCAGCGCGAGACTCCACGAGCGCGCAACCCAGCACGTACTTGATGAGCCCGAGTGCGTGGTAATCACCGAAATCAAGGGCTATCTGCAGTGCTTCCTCCATTTCGCCGATCGCGAAGTCGTCGATGACGTGCAGCCCGTGCTGTAGGACGGCCCCATATTTGTACGAGACCGAGGTGGCGAAACCCGGCGGATCCTTCTCGCGTGCCATCGCGAGACCGTCGTTGAAGTCTTCACGCCAACCGGGAAGCCCCAGGACTGCCCGCGCAAAGCCGCGAAACACCAACGCCACGGCCAACGGCGACATCACAAAAAAGTCGGCTTTGGTCGGATTGCCGTCGGCTAGGTCGATGGCCATCTGCGACCACCGCAGGATGTCAGCGAACTCGCCGGACTCCTGCTTGATTACCATCGGCCCGAAGGACAATCCCAGCGTGAACTCTGGATCTCCGATCGACTCCAGCAGCTGTTCGTACTCGGTGGCGAGCTGCGAAGCCTCACGCGCTCGAGCCTTTGCCATGATTTCGGTCATCTGCCCGTACATCCCCATGGCCAGTGAGCGCTTGTCACCCGCGGCGGCGCACAGCTCGCGCAGCTCCTCGAAGCCCGAGTCGGACATGCTCGCCGCTGATCGATACGACGTTGCACAGAGAATCATTCGTGGCGCGATTTGCATCGCAAGTCGTTCCGGATCGTCCGTGGATAGCGCGTCGGCCACTTGCCGCGCCCGTTCCCAGCTCGTCCGCGCTGCGGAGACATCACGAACCCTCGACCATTCGCCGGCCCGCATGTGCCATGCGTAGGCGGCACGGGAGTCTCCCGCGCTCTCGAGATGCTCGGCGATCAGTGCGGCATTTGCGTCGTCCTGTTCGAGACTGGCGGCGAACCGCCGATGCAACTGCGCGCGGTCCGATTTGAGCTGCGACTCGTAAGCGACCGCACGGAGCAGCGCATGGCGGAAAGCGTATTGAGGTCGCGAGCCGAACACGGTTTGATCGATCAATTCCGCCAGCACGAGGTCGTGCAGTACAGGTTCGATCTCCAACGCGCCGAGCGTTTCAGGGTTGAACTGAGATCCGATCACCGCCGCGGCGTTCAACGTGCGTTTCGCGGCGGGATCGAGGCGATCGATGCGCGCGGCTATCACCGCCTGCACCGTGCTGGGCACACTGACGTTGGTCGCCGGTTCGACGCACAGATAGCATCCACGGCCTCCGATCAACACATCTCGCTCTGTCAAGTCCCGAACAATCTCTTCGGCGAAGAAGGGATTGCCCGCGGCACGCTCGGCGACAAGGTCGGCAAGACCGTTCACCGACCCGTCGTTGCCGAGCAGTTCAGTACTGAGTTGCGACATCTGCGAGTCGTCCAGCGGTTCAAGCGCTATGGTTTGTGACCTCGGCGCATGTGCAAGCGCGCCAACGTATTCCGGACGATATGTGATTATGACGAGCGACCGCGTCCTTGGCACGACAGAAAGAAAGTCCGCAAGCATCGATTCGCTGATCCCATCGATCCAGTGCGCATCCTCGATGAAGTAGACCGTTGGCATGCTCCTGGTAAGCGCCGCCGCGTTCACCATTGCAGCCAACCGACGCCGACGGGCGTCGGGGTCGATCTGCGGCAACGTAGCCGCTGGATCGCCGATGCCAAGGAGATCCTCCAGAATCAACAGATCCTCATCGTCCGCCCCAGAAAACCGCGCCCGGACCTGAGTCCGGGTCGCAGCGCCGTCCAAACTGTTCGAACCGGTGATGGCTCGCACCAGACCAGCAGCAGCATGGAATGGGACGTCGGTGGTGTGAGATTCACAGTAGGTCGTGAACGTCTCGAAACCTGCATCCGTTGCACGCGAGGCGATTTCGCGGACAATGCGGCTTTTGCCGATTCCTGGCGGGCCGACCACGCCGACGACACACCCATTGCCGTTGACTGCCCGGTCGAGAAGTCCGCGCAGCGCGCCCATCTCCCACTGACGGCCAACGAAACTTGTCTCCACTCGGTTCGGCCCACGGCCCGTGGAGACCGCGAGTAGACGGCGCGCGGGCACAGGATGATCGGCGCCCTTGATGCTCACCAGCTCCACCTCGCCCAAGATGGCGGCGTTCTCGACCAGGCGTGCAGTCGACTCGCTGATCATCACCCCACCGGGCGTTGCCACTGACTCCATCCGCTGCGCCATGCCGACCTGTTCGCCGATGGCGGTGTAACCCACCGGACCCGAACCGATCTCGCCGGCGATCACCTCACCCGAATTCAATCCGATGCGCAACTGGAGCTTGACCCCGTCGCTGTTCTCGAGCGCGGTTGCCAGGTGTTTGACGTCACGGTGGATGTCCAGCGCCGCTCGGCACGCGCGCACGGCGTGATCCTCCAGAGCAATCGGCGCGCCGAACACCGCCATAATGCCGTCTCCGGTGAACTTGTCCACCGTGCCGCCGTATCGCTGGACGACCTTCGAGGACCGGTTGAACAATTCGGCCATGACTTCGCGCAACCGTTCGGCTCCCAGTGTCGCCGCGATGTCCATGGAGTGGACGACGTCGGCGAACAACACCGTGACTTGCTTGTACTCGGCGTGACTGGCCATGGCGGCGACGGGCGACCCGCACGCGTCACAGAATCGGGCGCCGTCCCGCAACTCGGCGCCGCACGCACCGCACGACATCGCCACCAGGTAATCCTCACGCCGAGGCAGAAGCCAGGGCTGTGAAATCGCCGGATTAGCGACCGGGAATGTCCCCCGCAAGCGGGAGGTGCCCCCAATTTCAGCGCGCAAGCTTGGTCAGAATTGACCGCAGTTGTTTGAGCTCGGCGTTGTCGAGTTCGCCCAGCACATTGGGCGCCGGATCGTCGATCGTGTCGATCTGCTGGACCATCTCGCGGCCGGCATCGGTGAGCGAGACCACCTTGCACCGTCGATTGGTCGGATCGGTTTCGCGCACCACGAGCCCGCGATCTTCGAGGTCGTTGACGGCGACCGTCGTCGCCGGAGCGTCCATCGCCGCGGCGTGCGCCACCTGCTTGACGGTCATCGGTCGCCGACTCAGCCGCTTGAGGATTCGAATCCTGCTGAACGGCAGCCCTGTCTGTTCGATGACCGCGCGCGTCCAACCGTCGCGGTTGTCGATCACCAGAGCGGCCAGCGCCCGCCAAACCTCGTCGGCCAGATCACTACCTGACATCGGCAGCCTCGAATTGTGCATGAGAACCGGCGACCAATGGGGCAAGCCGCTCGGCCGAGCGCAACGCGCGTCCTGACGTCGAATAGAGGCCAAGGGCAAAGATCGCCACACCAAGCGCAGCGCATACCAGCCACAGCGGCCGGGACGCTGCGGCGAAGTCCACCCCGACCGCCGCCAGCGCGGGACCCGCAACTGAACCACACAGCGCCACACCGAGACTCACGCCCACTTGCCGGCTCGTCGAGGCCACCGCTGAGGCGGCACCGGCCCGATCGGTCGGCATGCCACTGACCGCCGCGTTGGTGACCGGCGCGTTCACCATCGAGAACCCGACGCCGAACACCGCGAAGATCGTCAGCAACATCCACACCGGCGTGGTCGCCGTCAGCCCGGCCAGCATCAACGTCGCCGCAGTGATCAGTGTGCCGGAGACCAGCAGCGACGGGCGGCTGCCGAACCGGCCGACCAACCTCCCAGACAGGGGCGAAAAGATCAGTGCGCCAATGGCTACCGGCAAATAGATCAAGCCGGTGTGCATGGCCGAGTAGCCGCGCTCGTCCTGCAGGTACAGCGACATCATGAACAGGAACGCGCCCCACGCGGCGAACGCGCAGACCGCGATCACGGTCGCGGACGCGAACGGGATGCTGCGGAAGAACCGCAGATCGATGAACGGGTCGTGACGCAGCGACTCGTAGCGGACGAACGCCACGAAGGCCAGCACAGCGACCGCGGCGACGGCGAGGGTCCGGATGTCGGTCCAGCCCAAGCCCGGACCCTCGATCAGCACGAAGACGATGCCGAACAGGAACGCCATGCCCAGGCCCTGCCCGACGGGGTCGAGATTGCGCATGGTTCTGGACTTGGATTCGGGGACGAAGGTCGCCGTGAGGACGAATGCCAGGAGACAGATCGGCAGGTTGATCCAGAACACCGCGCGCCAGTCGACAAGCTGGATCAGCGCGCCACCCACGATCGGACCGAGCGCCATCGAGATGCCGACCACGCCACCCCAGACACCGATCGCGCGGGCCCGTTCCACCCTTCCGGTGAACACCTGGGTGATGATCGACATCGCGACCGGGTTCATCATCGAGCCCCCGATGGCCTGCACAAACCGCGCGGCGATCAGCGTCTCGATGTTCGGCGCCAAGCTGCACAGCAGTGAGCCAACGGCGAAGACCGTCAGCCCGATCTGGAATGTGCGCCTGCGCCCGAACCGGTCGCCGGCCGCGCCGGACAGCAACAGCAGCGACGCCAGCACCAGGGTGTAGATGTCTATCACCCACTGCAGCTGGGACGCGGAAGCCCCGAGGTCGGCGCGAATGTTCGGGATCGCGACGTTGACGATCGTCGCGTCCATCGACACGATCAGCAGGCTAAGGCAGCAGGACATCAGGATGATGCCCTTGCGCCGAGCGCTCAGCGACCGGACGATAGTTTCATTCACACAACTATTGTGAAACTACAACTGTCCGCGGGGCAAGCCTCAACCACCGTGAGATGCGTCGCAACCAGCTGCTAGCGGCCGTTTAATTCCTTGTAGTCCCGCTCGGTGTAGCCGGTGTAGATCTGGCGCGGACGGCCGATCTTGCCGCCGGGCTCGTCGTGCATCTCGCGCCAGTGCGCGATCCAGCCGGGCAGCCGGCCGAGCGCGAACAGCACGGTGAACATCCGTGTCGGGAACCCCAGGGCGCGGTAGATCACACCGGTGTAGAAGTCGACGTTCGGGTACAGCTTGCGTTCGATGAAGTAGTCGTCGGTCAGCGCGACCTCTTCGAGCGCCTTGCCAATGGCCAGCAGGTCGTCGTCGCCGCCGAGCTTGCCGAGGATCTTGTCGGCCTGTTCCTTGACGATGCGTGCCCGCGGGTCGTAGTTCTTGTAGACCCGGTGGCCGAAGCCCATGAGCTTGACGCCGTCTTCCTTGTTCTTGACCTTCTTGACGAAGTCGTGGACGTCGCCGCCCTCCTGACGGATGTCCTCGAGCATCTCCAGCACCGCCTGGTTGGCGCCGCCGTGCAGCGGGCCCCACAGCGCATTGATGCCGCCGGAGATCGACGTGAACAGGTTGGCCTGCGACGAGCCGACCAACCGCACCGTCGACGTCGAGCAGTTCTGCTCGTGGTCAGCGTGCAGAACCAGCAGCATGTCCAGCGCCCGCACGATCTCGGGATCCACCTGGTAGGGCTCG
>JAOPVX010000302.1 GCA_025965975.1 Mycobacterium sp.
TCAAGACCGACCCGGCGATCATCGACGACCTGCCCGAGAAGATCGAGATCAAGCAGTACTGTCAGCTCACCACCGAGCAGGCCTCGCTGTATCAGGCCGTCGTCGCCGACATGATGGACAAGATCGAGAACACCGAGGGGATCGGGCGGCGCGGCAACGTGCTGGCCGCGATGGCCAAGCTCAAGCAGGTGTGCAACCATCCGGCACAGCTGCTGCACGATCGCTCGCCGGTCGGCCGCAGGTCCGGCAAGGTGATCCGGCTCGAGGAGATCCTGGACGAGATCCTGGCCGAGGGCGACCGGGTGCTGTGCTTCACCCAGTTCACCGAGTTCGCCGAGCTGCTGGTGCCGCACCTGGCCGCGCGCTTCGGCCGCGACGTCGCCTACCTGCACGGCGGCACCCCGAAGAAGCGGCGCGACGAGATGGTGGCCCGGTTCCAGTCCGGGGACGGGTCACCCATCTTCCTGCTGTCGTTGAAGGCGGGCGGCACCGGGCTGAACCTCACCGCAGCCAATCATGTTGTGCACCTGGACCGGTGGTGGAACCCGGCGGTGGAGAACCAGGCGACAGACCGGGCATTCCGGATCGGCCAGCAGCGCACGGTGCAGGTGCGCAAGTTCGTCTGCACAGGCACGCTCGAGGAGAAGATCGACGACATGATCGAGGAGAAGAGGGCGCTGGCCGACCTGGTGGTCGCCGACGGCGAAGGCTGGCTGACCGAACTGTCCACCCGCGACCTCCGCGAGGTGTTCGCGCTGTCCGAGGGAGCCGTCGGTGAGTAGTGCTAGCCGCGGGAAACCCCCGAACCCGCGAGGCTGGTATCCGCCGCCGTCCCGGCCCCGCCCCGTCGAGGGTGGTCTCAAGGCGCGCAGCGCCCGCGGCGCAATCGCGCAGACCTGGTGGTCGGAGCGGTTCATCGCGGTGCTGGAAGACATCGGCCTTGGCAACCGGCTCCAGCGCGGCCGCACCTACGCACGCAAGGGACAGGTGCTCTCGCTCGACGTGGATCCGGGCTCGGTCACCGCCGAGGTGCAGGGCAGCAGGGCCCGGCCGTACCGGATCCGGATCGGGATCCCCGCGTTCGGCAAGTCCGAATGGATCCAGGTTGAGCAGGCCTTGGCTGAAAATGCTTGGTACACCGCCAAACTGCTGTCCGGCGAGATGCCCGACGACATCGAAGACGTCTTCGCCGGGCTCGGCCTGTCACTGTTCCCCGCCACTGCTCGCGAGCTGACGCTGGACTGCTCCTGCCCCGATCACGCCGTCCCGTGCAAGCACCTTGCCGCCACCTTCTACCTGCTTGCCGAGTCCTTCGACGACGACCCGTTCGCCATCCTGGCGTGGCGTGGCCGCGAGCGCGAGGATCTGCTGGCCAACCTGGCCGCCGCCCGCACCGAAGGCCCGCCGGCCGCCGACCGCGCCGAACAAGCAGCCCGACCGCTCGTCGACAGCCTTGACACTTACTACGCGTGGCAGGCCGACACCCAAGTGCCGAGCCCGCCGGCAGCGCCGTCGACAAGGCCATCGACAGCGCTGCTCGACCAGCTCCCCGACACCGGTGTCGCTGTCCGCGGACGGCCGCTGACCGAACTGCTCCGACCCGCCTATCACGCCCTGGGAGACGGTGGCCGGGCCGAACTCGCATGAATGCCATGCGGTGCAGTCGTCACCCGTCGGGTCTCCTTCTCTAGCGGCGAACACACATATTCGTCGCTTACGGCGATGCTGCGCTGGTGAGCGCGACCGGCACCGAAAGCCGCGCCGAGACCGCCGCGCCGACAGTCGTGTGGTCTGGCAGTGCTCACGGCTCCAGTCCTCACGGCTCCAGTCCTCACGGCTCCAGTCCGTGCCAACGGGGGTCATGAATCTGCTCGCGCCAGATCGGTCCAAACGGGGACGGGCCTCAGGTGGCAACGAGAGCTATCCAACGGCGAGTGTTACATGTAACATGACTGCGTGGCTAGTACACGACAGCGGGTACGTGAACATCGCGAACGGTTACGCGCGCAGGGGCTTCGGCCCGTCCAGATATGGGTGCCCGACGTGCGGGCGCCAGAATTTGTCGCGGAAGCTCACCGCCAGTCGGCTGCCATCGCCGCCAGCGAGCATGAGGCCGACGACCAAGCGTTCGTCGATGCGGTCTCCGTCGACTGGGCCACCGCCGATGGGGAGTCCACCGCTTGAGGCGAGGCGATATTCGCATCGCTGCCGCACGAGGTGCCTACTCCGGTGAGCCAAGAGCTGTGGTCATTGTTCAGGACGATCGGTTCGATGCCACGTCCTCAGTCACGGTCTGTCCACTGACAACCAATCCGGTCGAGGCGCCGCTGACCCGAATCGCCGTGCAGCCGACGCCGGTGACAGGAATTGAGCAGCCAAGCCACATCATGGTCGACAAGATCACCACGATGCCGCGGGCAAATGTACGCGATCATCTCGGCCGTCTGGCCGATGCCGATCTCATCCGGCTCGATCGCGCGCTCCTCGTATTTCTCGGGCTTGCCGAATGACCCGAACGGTATTTCTCGGGCTTGCCGAATGACCCGAACGCCGCCCTGTCGGCGCGGGCGGTCAACCTGCAGACCTCGTGGATTTCAATAATCCAACGCATTCCCGACGCGAGCGCCTGCGGCCGCCAAACTGCGGGTCACCCTGTCAACACGCGTCGATTTGTCGGTGGGCGAAGTGGCTCACGCCCGCCGACTCGGGGTCATGTCGATAGCTTGTGAGGCACCTGAAGTGTCCGTGCCGGTGTCAACGGGCCAGCAGGACATTGAACCAGCCGTGCTACGAACGCATAGTAGAAGTGCTCATAAGCGACGGGGAGACACACGGTGCCTACTTCGAGAGATCCAATGGCGGCGGTACGCCAGTACGTCGAGGCCTTCAACGAGGGCGACGCCGAAGCCATGGCAGGAACATGCGCCGACCCGATGCAGATCCTCGACGTGATGTCGCCGCATGTGTGGCAGGGACCAACAGCTAGCGAGGACTGGTGGAATGACGTGCTCGCCGCGGGCGAGCACGTGGGGGCTTCCGGCTTCCACATCACTCTGGACGAACCACGGCATGTCCGTATGACCGGCGACTTTGCGTATGTCGTCGTTCCCGCCACCCTAACGTTCGATCTGGGAGGCAGGGAGGTCACTCAGACCGGCTCTCTCTTCACTGTGGCGCTTCGCAAGGTCGACATGGACTGGCGCTTATCGGCGTGGGCTTGGGCAAAAGGAAGCTGAAGAGTTCTTCGCGTAGTCGCTACCGGCATTTATTGAAGACCTTCTGGTGCGGCCCGGGCGGGTGGCGGGATCGCCAATCGCGCGACGAGACGGTGCTATCGACCGGACCGACCGGGCACTCCTGCACCACTCTCCCGGGCAGAAAGGTGCTGTTCCCGAGCCTGTGCACACCCACCGCCACGCTGTGGGCAAGCCAACCACCGACGATCGAGGCGGTCGGTGATCGTGGGGTGATGATGCCGAGGCGGCGACGCACCCGGGAACCGGACACCGCCGACCGCAACGCCGCCGAACGCCGACTCAACGACGCCCACGCCGCCGAACGCAACAAGCCGCCTCCGTTCTGACGTTCACGGCAGCAGCCTCCGATACTTGGCCGCCAGCTGCTCGGCACCGCGTGCCAGCAACGCCACATCCGCCCCCACCAACACGAAACTCGCCCCCGCGTCGAGATAGCGCCTGCCGATCGACTCGTTGAACGCGTTAACGCCTGCGCTCTTTCCGTGCTCGACGATCGTCACCAGCGCGTTCTCAATGGCCGTTACCACGTCGGGGTGCTCGGGTTGTCCGAGTCGTCCCATCGAGGCCGCCAGGTCGGCCGGTCCGATGAACACCGCGTCGACCCCGTCGACGTCCGCGATGTCGCCGAGCGCGGCCAGCCCGGCCGTCGATTCGACCTGGACGGTCAATGACACGCCATCGTCAGCGGTGACGAGATAGTCAGAAATACGGTTCCAGCGCGATGCCCGCGCCAGCGCGCTGCCCACCCCCCTGATACCGGCAGGCGGGTAGCGGGTGGCCGCGACGGCTGCGGCCGCCTCCTGTTGGCCGTCGATCATCGGCACGATGATGTTCTGCGCGCCGATGTCGAGCAGCTGCTTGACGGACACCGGGTCGGCAGAGGGCGGCCGCACCACGACGTCGACGTCGGGATAGCCCGCCAGCACCTGCAACTGCTCCAGCGTGGTGCGCAGATCGTTGGGGGCGTGCTCCTGGTCGAGCAGTACCCAGTCGATCCCCGACCCCGCGCAGATCTCGGTGACATAGCCGCTGCCCGATGCCACCCAAAGGCCAAACCGCGGTCGGGCACCGCCGATCCGCTGGATCCAGCGATTCGTCATGAGTCGAACACCACCGAGACCGTGCCCTGCGGTCCATAGTCGGCGACGAACATGTCGCCCGGCTCGGCGAACACCGGCTTCGTGAACGACCCGGACAGGATCACATCATCGGGTTCCAACGAAACCCCGTGCGGGGCGAGACGATTCGCCAGCCACGCGACGCCGTTGCCGGGATGGTCGAGCACGGCGGCGGCGACCCCGGATTCCTCTATCGTGCCGTTGCGAATCAATAGTGCCGCCACCCATCGCAGGTCGACCTCGTGCGGTCGGAACTCCCGGCCGCCAAGGACCAGCCCTGCGTCGGCCGCGTTGTCGGCGATGGTGTCGACGATCGTGCGCAGATGACCGGTCTCGGGGTCCGACATCTGCACCCGCGCGTCAAGAATCTCCAACGCGGGCCTGACGAACTCGGTCGCCCGCAGCACGTCGGGCAGCGTGACGTCCGGCCCGCACAGCACCTCGCCGAGCACGAACGCGAGCTCGACCTCGACGCGGGGACGGATGAAGCGGCCTGCCGGCACATGGCCGCCGTCCTCGACGAACATGTCGTCGAAGAGCGCACCGTAGTCCGGCTCGTCGATCGACACCGCGCGCTGCATCACCTTGGAAGTGAGCCCGATTTTGCGGCCCTTCACCACCCGCCCGTCGGCGACCTTGAGTTCGACCAGTGCGCGCTGAACGGCGTAGGCGTCGTCGATGGTCATGTCCTGGTAGTCCAGCGAGAGCTGCCGGATCGGCTTGCGCTCCTGCTCGGCGGCGTAGAGCCGACGAGCGATGTCGGCGATCTCGTCCGGCCCTGGCCGCGTCATCGGCACAGTCTCACCTGGTGAGGAACGCTCATTTGTTCAGAAAGGCCAGGGCCGCGGGATTGAACGAATCGGGGTCCTCGAAGTGCGGCCAGTGCCGCACATCGGGCATTTCGAACACCTCCGCGTTCGGGATCAGCCCGGCGATCGACGTCGCGGTCTCCTGATACACACCGTGATCCTTGCCCGAGGCGACGATCATCACCGGTGCGGTGATCCCGCGCCACTTCTCCTCGGGGATGAGGTTGCGGTCGCGGGCGGCGGCGTCCTGCAGGATCAACAGGTGATCGATCGTCTCCCTGGTGTCGTCGCGCTGATAGACGGCCTGGCGAAGGCCGATCAGGTCGGGCAACCGGTTGGCCTCGTCGGCGATCAAATGCGCGAACACCGCGTGCAGCGACTCCCATGTCGGTTCGTTGACGGCCCTCGTCCGTTCGGCACGGATCCGGGCCATGTTCGAGGCGGCCGCTTCCTTGCCCGCCGGCGACATCAGGATCACCTTCTCGACCCGCTCGGGATGCGTGACCGCGATCGCCGAGGCGACCCACGCGCCCAGTGACATCCCGATGAAATGCGCCCGCTGCATGCCGAAGCGGTCCATCACGCCGAGCACATGCTCGATGTAGACCGCGATCTCGTAGTCGTAGTCGGGCTTGTCGGAGAACCCGTTGCCGAT
>JAOPVX010000090.1 GCA_025965975.1 Mycobacterium sp.
CGCGGTGGCGGCGTCGCCTGGATGCAGATCCAACAATTCCTCTCGGCGGTTCTTGCGCAGCACGCCAACATGGATATTGGAATAGCCCGGAAAGTCGCCGCTCGCTCCGCATTCGCGGCCCGGCAACCGCACGCCGACAATCCGGATTCGCACACACTCATCCTCACCCAATCCCGCCCCCCGCGACGCACCACACACGCACCGACAGACCTCTCCGGCATCACCACGCGGCCGCTGGGAGTTCTGGAGTTCTATCGCCGAGCCGGCGGCGGCCTCGATGACGTTCAATACAAGTCGGCGGCAGCGTGCGCAGCGGCGATCGCCCAACAGTTGCAGTCAAACTGGCAGACCTACGTCGCCCGCACCGGAAGCACCCAACGGGCAATCGAAACAGCCGCGGTCACCGGTGTCGCACTTAGTGAACCGCGGACCCGTTCACCCGCACGCAAATCCACCTGGCAGGCGGACTGGCGGCCGTGCAACTCGGTGTCATGAGCAGCGAGGGGGTGGACAGGTTACGGGCGTACTCCTACCCCCACGGCCGCTGCATCTCCTCAGTGGCCGCCGACATCATCGCCCCGCCGATTAACTGTCGCCATGGTGTTTTCGCAGATAAGCGCAGCACCCCGGAGCAGCCAAATCCGCGCGCCATAGCGTCCAGCCCATTTGCTCACGGGCACACCCCTGGCATGGAACATTCCGACCCGAGCGAGGTGGCCTTCGCGGTGGGTGACGCCAAACTCGTCGTCAACGTCGTCGCCGCCGGACCAGCAGTGACTGTCGCGCCAAAGGTCAAGGCGGGCACCGTCGGCTGGGTGGGCATCGTGCCCCTCCCGTTACCCGAACCCGCGACCGCCTGGCCCGGGTCGGCGGTCACAGCCACCACGAGTGCCGACGCGATCACCGCGCCACCACCGAACACAAGGCAGCGCTGTCACGCACGGCCGGCGCGGTGCAGGTGCTGGGCTATCCCGACGACCCGCAGGCGTTCGGCGCCAGGATCCGCGAGCTGACCGGCGGCGGCGGCGGCGTGGCCGCGGTATACGACGGCGTTGGCAAGACCACCTTCGACGCCAGCCTTGCCGGCCTGGCCCTTCGGGGCACGCGCGCGTTGTTCGGGGCTTCCAGCGGACCGGTGCCCCCGGTGGGCCCCAGCGGCTCAACGCCGCGGGGTCGGTATATCTGACCCGGCCGTTTCGGCCGCATTTCATGCGCAGCCGCGACGAGTTCGAGTGGCGGACCGGCGAACTGTTCGACGCGATGGCCGCAGGGGCCGTCACGGTGAGTGTCAGCGGACGCTATGCCTTGAAGGAGGCCGCCCAAGCGCACCGCGATCTGCAGGAGCGCAAGACCGTCGGTTCGGTGGTGCTCACCCCGTAGCCGCACGCGCGCAACTTCGTCTGTCAGACGAACGCGCTCAGCCCGGTGATGGCCCGCCCGACGATCAGCGTGTTCATCTCGCGGGTCCCCTCGTAGGAATAGATGGCCTCGGCGTCTGCGACGAAGCGGCCCACGTTGTGTTCCAACAAGATTCCGTTGCCGCCGAGCAATTCGCGTGCATATCCGACGGTTTCACGCATCCGCACCGTGCACCAGGCCTTGGCCAGCGAAGAGTGCCGATCCTCTGCGCGGCCCTCGTCCTGCAGCTGCGACAGGCGCGCGCACAGCGCCCACGACGACGTGATGTTGCCCAGCATCCGCACGAGCAGGTCTTGTACCAACTGGAAGCCGGCGATGGGGCGGCCGAATTGCTCACGCGAGCGGGAATAGGCCAGCGCGTTCTCGTAGGCTCCCCGCGCGCAACCCACAGCCATCCATGCCACCCCGGCGCGGGTCATCCGAAGTACCTCGGCGGTGTTGCGGAACGAGTTCGCATGCTGCAAGCGGTCCGCCTCGGGCACGCGGACGTCGGTAAGGCTGATTGCCGCGTTCTGCACGATCCGCAGCGCGATCTTGTCCTCCAGTTTCGTGGCAGAGAACCCGGGTGCGTCGTTGGCCACCACGAACCCCTTGACCTGTCCGTCATCGACATCTTTGGCCCAGATGACGGTGAGGTCACCGAAGGTCGCGTTGCCGATCCATTTCTTGTGCCCGTTGAGGATCCAGGTGTCCCCGTCGCGGCGTGCCGTGGTCTGCAGCCCACGCGAAGCGCCCGACCCTACATCGGGCTCCGTCAGCCCGAACGCCCCGATCTTCTCGAGCCGCGCCATCGCCGGCAGATAGCGTTGTTTCTGTTCTTCGCTGCCACAGAGATAGATCGAACCCATCGATAACCCTCCGTGCACCCCGGAGAAGGTGGCGATGGACGGGTCGGTGCGCGCCAACTCCATCGCCACCATGCCGTCGAGCAGGAATGACCTCCCCGGACAGCCGAATCCGTGGTATGGCAGCCCGGCCAGGCCCAGTTGCCGGAACCCTGGCACGATCTCGAACGGGAAGCTGCCCCGTTGCCAGTGCCGGTTGAGGGTCGGCGCAACCTCGGAGATCATGAAGTCGCGCACATCGTGCAGGAAGGCCCGCTCTTCGTCGGCCAGTAGCCCTTCCAGTTCGTAGAAGTCGGCGATGTCGGTCTCGGCAGGAATGCTCATGACGGTCTCCTCACATCCGATCTCTGAACATCTCGATCACCGGTGCCAGTTCGGCAGCGTTGGTGATCAGATCCACGTGGCCGCCACCGTGCAGGTGCAGGGTGGAATGCGGCAGCAGCCGATGCAGGATCCTGGCGTTGGCCACGGGCACGATCGGATCGTCGGTGCCCGCGACGACCAGGGTGTCCTGACGGATCAGCGGCAGCGCGAAAATGCTGGTCCAGATCGATCCCGCCAACAGCTGATGCACATAGCCGACCCGCGAGCCGGCCATCAGCTGCTGGTCGAACAGCCGCTTGACGATCCCTGGGTCGGTGCGGGCTTTGCCGCCGTAGATGTCGCCGGCGATGGCCGCGGCGTAGTCGTGATCCAAAAACCGCCGCGGGGTGAGCATTCGGGCCAGCACTGAGGGCCACCCTGGCACCATGATGGCGCCGGTGCCCGTCGACACCAGAATCAGCCGCCGGCAGCGCCACGGATGCTGGAACGCGAACTGCTGGGCCAGCGCGCCGCCCCACGACAGGCCCAATACGTCGACGGGCCCGCCGTAGCCGAGCTTCTTGAGAAGCTTTCCCAGTACCGCAGCCAGATACGGAAACCCGTAGGGCAGTGGCGAATTCGGTGAGCCGCCGGTGCCGGGGACGTCGAAACGCACCACCGGGGTGTCGTGGTGCAGTTGCGCCACAAGCGGGTCCAGTACCTCCAGGCTCGCCCCGATGCCGTTGCACAGCACCAGCGGGATCCCGCTACCCTCGCGGACGTTGACGCGGATCCGTTGGCCGAGGACGTCGATGAGGTGCTCCACGCTTGGCCTCTCGCGCGGTGCTGCTGTCATGGGTACAGCACGATGACATCGGCCACGCACGCCGGGCGCGGTTCGCCTTCGATCTCGTAGCTGAGCGTGAAAACCGCCTCAACGCCTGAGGTTTTCTGCCGCGCGCTCAGCACGCCCACGGTGGCGCGGACCTGCGACCCGACCCGCAGCGGCGCCGGGAAGCGCACCTTGTCCATGCCGTAGTTCAGTGCCGCGGTCAGCTCGCGGATCTGCAGCACATCCGAAATGGCCACCGGCGCAAGCGACAAGGTGAGATAGCCGTGGGCGATGGTGCCCCTGAACGGGCCGTTGGTCGCGCGTTCTTGGTCGGTGTGGATCCACTGGTGATCTCCGGTGGCCTCGGCGAACAGGTTCACCTGCTGCTGGGTAATGGTCATCCAGTCGGTGCTGCCAAGGCAGCGCCCGACGAGGCCGAGCAGATCAGCGGGTTCATCGAGAACAGTGGTCATTCATGGCCTTTCACAGCGGTGCGGTCAGCGTTGCAGGACATAGCTGCCCGGCGCGGGTTCCAGCGGCGCCATGCCGGCACCGCCCAACGTTGCGGGAGCGGGTTTCTTGGCGCCGCCGCGCTGCCCGAGCCAGGCGACGAAGTCCGGCCACCAGGAGTCGGTGGTGTTCTCGACCGCCTGCAGCCAGGCGGCCGGGTCGGGCTCCTGGACGCCACCGACGCGGTAGGACGCCCTGGTGTTTCCCGGGGGGTTGACCAACGCGGCGATGTGCCCGCTAGACGACAGGACGAACCGCAGATCCTCGCTGCCAAGCAGCTGCGCGCTGCGGTAGCAGGCCTGCCACGGCGAGATATGGTCGGCGATCCCCGCGACCACATACACATCGGCCGTCAGCTTTGACAGCTCCACCGGGGTGCCCAGCATATTGGCCTCTCCCGGTGCGACCAGCGAGTTGTGCAGCCCGGTCATCACCATGTCGCGGTGCAGCGCGGCGGCCATCCGCGTGGTGTCGGCGTTCCAGAACAACACATCGAAGGCCGCAGGCGTCTTGCCCTCCACGTAGTTGTTCACCCAGTAGCGCCACACCAGGTCGGTGGGCCGCAGCCAGGCGAACACCTCGGCCAGCGAGCGGCCGTCGAGGTAGCCCTTCCTGGCCGACAGCGCGATCGCGATGTTGGCCATCTCCTCGTCGATGGCGGCCGCGGCGAAGCCGGCCTTGCGCTGGTCGAGCACGGTCACCATCAGGGTCAGGCCGGCCAGCCGGTCGCCTTGGCCGGTCGCCGTCAGATGCGCGGCGGTCATCGCGGCAAGGATGCCGCCCGAACAGGAGGCCTGCAGGTGGGTGCGATCGGATCCGGTGACCTTCTCCACGGCGTCCAACGCGTCCAGGATGGCCTGGCCGTAGGTGTCGAAACCCCAATCACGTTGGTCTGCTGTGGGATTGCGCCACGAGATGGCGAAAACCTGTTGGCCTTGGCGCAGGAAGTACTCGATCATGCTGCGACCCGGCGCGATGTCGAGGACGTAGAACTTGTTGATCACCGGCGGGATCATCAGTAGCGGCACGGTGAACACCTCGTCGGTTTGCGGGGTGTACTGGATCAGCTCGAGCACCTCGTTGCGATACACCACCGCGCCCGGGGTGGCCGCGACGGTGTCGCCGAGGGTGAACGCGTCGGGCGCGACCATCGACGGCACCCGCGGCGCGGCGGCCATGTCGGCGATGAAGTGCCGTACCCCTCGCACGGCACTGCGCCCGCCGGTGTCGATCAGCGCCTTGTAGGCGAGCGGGTTGAGCAGCGGGTTGTTGCTCGGGGCGAGGCCTTCGGTGAGCAGGTCGAGTACGAAGCGGATCCGTTCGGCGTCGCGCCAGTCCAGCTCGGCGTCGCAGAACAGCGCGTTGACCGTGTCATTGGTGGCCAGGTAGGCCTGCATGGTCGCCTTGAGCAGCGGGTTGCCCTGCCATGCCGGGTCGGCAAAACGCTTGTCACCCTTTGCCGGTGCCAAGTCGCTGCGACCCTCGGCGATGGACACCAGCTGACCGGCCAGCTCCCTGGCGCGGGACGCCAGCGTGCGGGGCTTGCGGGCCAGCGCGAGGGCGAATCTGCTCCATGAGACGTTGGGCATCATTCGCTCGGCCACCCCGACCGCTGAGTTGGTCAGCAGCAGATCGAGCGGCGCGGCGAGCTCATCTGCGGCCCGGATGTCGTTGGTGGGCACGTTATTAAACCTCCTCGGGTGGTGGGATGACGTCGCGGCGCAGCAGCTTGCCGGTTGGCAGGTTGTCGACCAGCCAGATCCGGCGCGGATACCTGTAGGCCGCGACGCGCCGCTTGGCGAAAGCCCGCAGTTCCTGCGGGTCCACGGTCGCGCCGCAGCTCAGTACCACGGCGGCGGTGTTGGGCAGCATGACCCCCCGATCGCCCGCCCCGATTCCGTTGCGCTGCAACAGCGTGGCGAATCGCGACGACTCGGCGTGCAGGTCGGCGTAGGTCATCGTGGCCGCGTCGGTGACGGCAGCCGGGTGAGCGTGGATGCTTCGCGCGGTGTCGGCCAGGTTGAACGCAAGATTGGACACGTCGGCTCCGTTTACAACCGCTTCGTTAACGGTTCAATCGTCACGCCGTCGGTGCCTGGCGCCGTTGTGGTGGCGAACAACGTCTTGGGTCGGTTGCTGTGCCGCTGCACATCCGGGGGAGCCGGATGGACAGCGCTGCGCGTGCTCACATCAGCCGCCGTTGCACTTCGAAGGCCAGGCACAACTCGGCGACATCGCGGGGCCGCGACAGCGAGCGCCCGGTGCGCCGCTCGATTCGGTGCAAGCGGTAGCGCACCGTGTTGGGGTGGCAGAACAGCAGTTCGCCCACGGTGCGGATCGACCCGTCGTTCTCCACCCACACCCGGAACGTCTCGAAGAGGGTGTCACGCTCCTGGTCAGCCATCCCGGCGAAGCGGTCCATCGTGGGGGTGGCGAGTGTTACCAGGACCTCCGGTGCGCTGACCGCGGCGCTGGCCAGGATTGACCCGTCGAACACCGAGACGAGCAGGCCAGGGTCGGCGCGTCCGCGCAACGTCACCCTGGCGAATCGCAGCGCCTGGGCGGTGTCGCGAAGGTCGTCGAAGCGCGCGCTGACGCCGACCCTGGCGGTGGCCATCCGCGAGATCAATGCCAGTGCGTCGCCGAAGTGCTTGTCGGTCCGCACGTGCAGGATGCCGACGTGCAGGTCGGGCAGCCGCCGCCAGGCCGATAACACGTCAAGGCTGCGCAGTTTGGACTCCACGTTGGGCAGTGGTTCGGTGCCGGGCGCACCGGCTTCGGCGGCGATCACCAGGTAGGGGCCCGCGCTTGGCAGCCCAAGGCCATCGGCGGCCTCCCAAAGGCCCCACTGCTCGATGAGCCGTCCGTGCAGCAGCGCGTCGATGAGATCCGAACGCTGGGACTGGTCGCGGGCCAGCCTGCGGGTCTGCTCGTCGCGGTACCCGACCGCCATGGCGTCGGTGTAAACCTGTTGGGCGGCCTGAACTTTCGAGGTCAACGCGCCCAGCGCGTCGACGGTGACGGCGGCCGGGTTGGCCGATTCGGTCACCACCGCGTCCCACACGGCGCGGAAGCCGACGCGATAGGCCTCCATCACCGATGCCAGCGGAACGCCGTCGGCTGCGCGGTCGGCGCCCAGCTTCCTGGCGGCCGCGGTGTCGAAGTCGGTGTCGTCGGCGATGGCGGCGAAGATGGGGCCGACGTTGGCCGCGCAGCTGGCGGTGAGCACGTCGAACGGCACCACCGCGGCCTCGCGATACAGGTGCACCTCGCGGCTGATCGCGCGGGCCACCACCACTGCGAGGTCATCGGTGCGGGCGTGGATCGCCTCTGCCACCTGCGCGACCTGCGGCTGTACCCGCTGACCATTCATGACCGGCACGGTAGGCGGGTATCGCTGCGCGGGCTTGTAGCCCAGAAACAAAAAAGGCCTGCGACGTTGTCCTCGCCACCACGCTTCGGCGGGTTAGGAATCAGTCGGTCCGCAGTACGGGTCGGCCGTACCAGTGGCAGACCAGCAGCGCGAGTTCGAAGTCGAGCCGGTCGGCGCCAATCTCTCGGCCGCGGCGGGCCACAGCGCGGCCCACCCGGTACTTGACCGTGTTGAAGTGCGAGCCGAGCTCCTCGGCGGCCAGCTTGTAGCCGGACCCGCACCCCAGAAACACCCGCATCGTCCGGCGCAGCCGCGCGTCGTTGTCGTTGTCAGCGGCCAGATCACCCAGCACGCTGGTCACCAGGGCAGCGGTGTCGGGCCAGGTCGCCGGCCAACAGCGCGGCGATGGACAAGCCCGGGTCGCCTCCACCGATCAGCGTCGGTTGGGGACGCGCGCCGATCAACGCGACTCGGCGGGCACCCTCGGCTTCGCGGTGGGACTGGCGGAAACCCTCCACTCGCCGGCCACCGTTCCGATGGCCGTGCTTGGCGCATCTCGTCGCCCCTGGGTGAACGGGCGAACCTGGGCTTGCGGTGCCATGACTGTCGGCCCCGGTGCCATGTCAGGCAGTTTCAGCCGTGCTTGGCTGCTGACGCCAGCCTGCTCCGGCCCGCTTGAGGCGAAGCTGCGCCCGGCTGAGGATGCTCACAGTTGCCGGGGCTGACTGGGCCTGTGAACGTTCTCAGGCTCGTTCAGCGAGGACACAAGCCGCGGTGGGCATGTTGGATCCCACAGCCAACCGGCTGCGATAGAAAGGATCGACAATGCTGAACCGAAAGAGCAGGGTCGTCGCCGCGGTGACATCGGCGCTTGCCGGCGCGGCGATCGGAGGAGGAATCGCGGTCGCCAACGCGACACCGACACCGCCGCCTCCGGCCCCGCCGACAGTGGTGGACACTCCCGAACCGGGTGACAGCCCGGACGTTGCTGATGCCGCCGACACGGACAACCTCCAGGAAGGCGACCAGAACGGTCCTGAAGTGCCGGACACTCCGGCTCCGCCCGCACCGCCGCCACGCTGACGCTCTGCGAGCGCCTGGCATCACCGCGGCGGACCCACGAAATCGTCGGGTCCGCCGCCGCTCGGCCATGAAGGAACCAGACTGGCAGGGCAGTCGGTGAAAGGCGGTTTTGATATGCGGGTTCTGCTCGTGGAAGACGAAGAGGCGCTGGCCGAAACGCTGGCCGTCGGATTGCGGGCGGACGGATTCGCCGTCGACATCGCCCGCGACGGCGTCCAGGCGTTGACTCGATTACACAGCACCGAATACGACGCGATGGTCCTGGACATCATGTTGCCGGGGCCGTCCGGGTACGAGGTGGTGCGCAGACTTCGGAGCGAAGGGGTCTGGGTTCCGGTCCTAATGCTCACCGCCAAGGATGGCGAATACGACGAAGCCGACGCTCTTGATCTCGGTGCCGATGACTATCTGACCAAACCGTTTTCGTATGTTGTATTGCTGGCGCACCTGCGGGCGGTGATCCGCCGAGGGGCTCCCGAACGTCCGCCGCAGCTGGTGGCAGGCGACTTGATCCTCGACCCTGGAGCCCGCACCTGTCGTCGGGCCGACGCCGAAATTGACCTCACGCCAAGGGAGTTCGCAGTACTCGAGTATCTGATGCGTCACCGTGGCCAAGTGGTGTCCAAGACGCAGATCATGGCCAACGTCTGGGACACCTTCTACGACGGTGACCCCAATGTCGTCGAAGTGTATGTCGGCTATCTGCGCCGTAAGATCGATGCTCCCTTTGACCGACACAGCATTGAGACGGTCCGCGGAGCCGGCTACCGACTTAGCGATGACATGCCACGACCCGTCCGTACGTGACTACCGAAGCTGACCGGCCGCGCCCGACACCGTCGTGGTGGCGGCGGCTTTCTCTGCGGGCCCGGCTGACTGCTGCCTCCACGATCGTCATCGCGGTCGGGATGGCTGCCGCCGCAGCGCTATTGGTGTGGCGGGTGAACAGCGTGCAGGCAGCCAATCTGGACGCGACCCTGACACAGCAGATCCAGGATGTGGCCGCCGACGTGGCCAAGGGTGACGCCAATCCGCGGGTGGCTCGCTCCGCGGGAGAGTCCACCGTACTTCAGGTGGTCGACGCGGCCGGCAATGTGATCAGCAGTTCGGGAGACATCGACGGCGAGCCACGGTTGTTCTTCATCCCGCCCGCGGCGAGCGGCCCGACACTCGGTACGGTCACTCCTTCGGCATTGGAAGGGCCGTACCGGGTGGTCGCGCTCGCGGTGACCTCGCCCACTGGACCCACAACCGTGTATGTGGGCTCGCCGACGACCCCCCTGGCGGACAGCACAGCCGAACTGGGCACCGCGTTGATCATCGGTGTCCCGACGATGGTGGCACTACTTACACTGGTCGGCTGGCTGCTGGTCGGCAGGGCACTGCGGCCTGTCGACGTGATACGCCGCCAGGCGGCTGCCATTCCGGGGACCGATTTGCAGCAACGCCTCGACGTCCCCGCGTCAAACGATGAGCTGGGGCGCCTGGCCCAGACCTTCAACGACCTGTTGGAACGGATCGCGATCGCCGCGGATCGCCAACGCCGGTTCGTCGCCGACGCCGCCCACGAACTGCGCACGCCGTTGGCGACGCTGCGCGCCCGGCTGGAAATCGACCTCCGCCACCCGCCCGACGGAGAAAGCGACGCGAAGATCGCCGATGCGAGACAACTGTCCTTGCAACAGGTCGCGCGACTCGCCGCTCTGGTAGACGATCTGCTGCAACTGGCGCGCCTGGATGCTGATCCCCGCCTGCACCGCCGTCCCATCGACCTCGACGATCTGGTGTGGGAGACCGTGCGAGAGGCCCGCGAAGGTGGCGCGCCACACCTCGACACCACCGGAATCTCCCCGATGCGCGTGCTCGGCGACCCGGTCGCCCTGCACCGGGTGATTCGCAACCTCATCCGCAACGCCGTGCGACACGCCGACCAGACCGTGACCGTCCGGCTCGTCCGCGGCGCCCCGGCCGCGGGTAACCGCCCCTCCACCAGTACGGGTGGAATGGCGATACTGACCATCGCCGACGACGGGCCGGGCATTCCCGTGGCAGACCGAGAACGAGTCTTCGAGCGGTTCGTGCGCCTCGACGAGGGACGGGCCAGAGACGCCGGGGGCTCGGGTCTGGGCCTGGCGATCGTCGCCGACGTCGTCACCGCGCACGGGGGACGAGTGCGGATCGAGGACAACCTCCCCGGGGCCAAGATATCGGTGGAGTTACCGGCTCTGCCGTAAGACACCGACCACCGATCTGTCTCGGCGCGCGACGTCTGAGAGCCGACTCAGGTTGTCTAGGCGGGCTTTCAACAAGACGCACGCACTGTGTCGTTGGCAATTCAAGCAGGCGCAGACGCGAACGTGGACTGTCCGCGCCGAGATCTGAAGGGATACGACATGGGTTACGGGAACGCGCTTCGCGCCGAGGTGCACAACGACGGTACTACTCCGCTCATCGGCATATTCGACATGTATTCGGCATCATTGGCGGCCAAACACTATGGCGGGATGTTCGTTTCGGGATTCGGTTTCGCCGCTTCGTACTACGGGCTGCCGGACATCGGGTTTATCGCATGGCCGGACATGGTCGGATTCGTGCAGCGGTTACGGCTTGCCTTCCCTCGACAGCACCTTCTGGTGGACATCGACGATGGTTACGTAGACCCGGAAGTGGCCTGCCACGTGGTGGAGCATCTGGAGCGCATCGGCGCCTCAGGTGTGATTCTGGAAGACCAGCAGCGGCCACGCCGCTGCGGGCATGTCGCCGGCAAGCAGATTCTGCCCATCGAGCAGTATCTGGAGAAGCTGAATATGGTGCTGCAGACCAGGGCCGAACTCGTGGTCGTGGCTCGCACAGATGCCACGGAGGAACGCGAGATTCTGCGCCGGGCGGAATTGCTTGCGGCTACCGATGCCGACGTTCTGCTCGTCGACGGCGTGAGGAGCGTGGAATGGATACGCAAGGTGCGCGCCGTCGTCGGAAGCAAGCCGCTGCTCTTCAACCAGATTGCGGGCGGCTTGTCACCGCGACTGTCATTGACCGAGCTCGACGAGCTCGGTGTGAGCGCGGCGATCTATTCGACACCGTGTCTGTTCGCCGCGCACACCGCGATGACCAATGCGTTGGTCGAACTGCGCGCCAACGATGGTCGCCTTGCCGAGTTCACGTCTGGTGACGTCGGCGTGGCGACGTCGATAGCGTTGTTGGAGCAAAACATGTCCCGACATCACCCACGACGGCGCCTCGACCGAGCCGGACAACTACGTGCCGCCGGTTGATGTCCAGACTGCGCGTTGATCCGTACATTCTGCTGCTGCTCGTCACCGTAGGGGTCGCATCGCTGCTGCCGGCACGCGGCATCGTCGCACTGAGCTTGGCCCACGCCACGACCATTGCGATCGGCTTGTTGTTCTTCTTGTACGGTGCACGGTTGTCAACCCGCGCTGCGTTGGCCGGAGTGGGGCACTGGCGGTTGCACGGCGTCATCCTGGCGTTCACCTTCGTGTTCTTTCCGTTGCTGGGCTTGCTTTCTCGCGTGTTGGTCCCGGATGTGTTGACGCCGGACTTGTATGCGGGCGTGATGTTCTTGTGCTGCCTGCCGTCGACGGTGCAGTCCTCGATTGCGTTCACGTCCATCGCGAAGGGAAATGTCGCGGCTGCAATGTGCAGCGCGTCGTTCTCCAACCTGATCGGCATCGTCGTGACCCCCGCGCTGGTGACGACGTTCCTCGTCACCCAGACCGGTGGTGGGGTGTCGCTCATGGCGGTCCGCGACATAACGCTGCAGTTGTTGGCGCCGTTCGTCGCGGGTCAGCTGTCACGAAGGTGGATCGGCGGACTCGTTGCCCGACATAAGCAGATGCTTGGATACGTCGATCGGGGCTCAATTCTGCTCGTGGTGTACGCGGCTTTCAGCCAGGGCGTGGTGGCCGGGATTTGGAGCCGACTGTCGATCCCCTCGCTGCTGCTGTTATTCCTTGCCAACGCCGCGATCCTGGCAGCTGTGCTCGGATCGACCATGTGGGTTGCACGCCGACTTCGCTTCTCAACGAAAGATCAGATCGCGATTGTCTTCTGTGGCTCGAAGAAATCGCTCGCCAGCGGACTGCCCTTGGCGAGTGTGCTTTTGCCGACGGCAATCGCAGGGTTGATGGTCCTGCCGTTGATGATGTTCCACCAGATGCAGCTGATGGCCTGCGCGTGGCTCGCCCGACGCTACGCTGCGCGCTCCAATGTCGCTATCGCGCAGCTGGTTTGAGCGAACAGTCGAGCGACGATCCGCCAATTCGACGTGCAACTCGTTTCGCTGAGCAGTGTTTCAGCTTGCCGCAGTCGCCTCACAGTCCCACCGACGCAAGCTGAACTTGAACAGCGAATCACCCATCATCCAACGAATTGAAAGAGTCATTAACCATGGCAATCATGATGAAGCTCATCGCACCTCTGATGGCAGCAGGGGCCGCCGCCCCGGCGGCGTTCGCAGCGGATCATCAGACCTGCAACGCGAGCGGCTCGGGGACCGTCTGCCAGTCGCCCGGCAACGTTCAGTTCAATGCACCTTCGCCACACGTCCAATTTCACCCCTACGGCGATCAGGCCTATCTCCTCTTCCACCACTAACGAAGCGTCGTCCAGACCGGTATCACGTTCACAACGATTGATTTACCGCACAAGCGGTGCGGCGGCACCGGGGGCGTCGCGTAACGCCGCCTACGCCCGCCGCTCGTCGCTCGTTGGCAAGCCGCGGACTCGCGAAGGTAGCGAGTCATATGCACGCGTCCATTACGGTCACTGCCCACAGATACGCAGATCTTTTCGATGACGAGCTCGACAACATCGCAGCCGCGCTCGACTCGCTCGACGACCTAACTGATGACACCTGAGCAGACGCACCAACGGCGACGACAATTCTTTGGCCCCATATTGGCCCCATCGCCAAGTCAGAATCAGGAATCCAGCGTCGGAGTGAGAGGCGGAATAGCCATTGAACTGCCCAAATCTTGGTGGCCAGGGCCGGGATCGAACCGGCGACCTTCCGCTTTTCAGGCGGACGCTCATACCAACTGAGCTACCTGGCCGGAAGGCACACCGTGCCTCGCCGTAGCGGCGACCCTGACGGGACTCGAACCCGCGACCTCCGCCGTGACAGGGCGGCGCGCTAACCAACTGCGCCACAGGGCCTTACTGTGCGACTCCATCGTACGAGCGTCGCGTGTACCCCCTACGGGATTCGAACCCGCGCTACCGCCTTGAAAGGGCGGCGTCCTAGGCCGCTAGACGAAGGGGGCCAGCCGAATCTCTCCGGGGTACTCGCAGCGCGATGACGCTGGGAGCCTCGATAGCTTAGGGTACCGGGACCCCAATCCTCAAACGAACCAGCCGCCGGGACGCAGTATCCTGATCCATCGCGCCCCTATAGCTCAGTTGGTAGAGCTACGGACTTTTAATCCGCAGGTCGTAGGTTCGAGTCCTACTGGGGGCACCAGCTCAGAGGTCGTTTTGCAACCTCTGCGATGTGCGACAGCCCGCACACAGCCCGCAGCATGTTTTCCGGGCCGGTGAACAGGTGGAGCGGCCCGGCGACTCTGCGGGCCAGCCCGCAGCTGTGGCGAGGGTCCATGCGCTGAATTTCAACGAGACGGCGTTGACTACCGCTATCGCCAAAAGGACAATCCGCGCCGCTTCGAGAAGGTAGACGGCGAACCTAAAACATGGGAATTGGCCAGGTGCGTACTCGTACGTTGGCGCGATCAGATGGCAGCGCGGGCAAACCTCGAGTTTTTCATCCGCTACGGAACAAGATTGAGCATC
>JAOPVX010000340.1 GCA_025965975.1 Mycobacterium sp.
GTGTGCACACCGACCCGCGGCGCTGTATTTCGTGATTCAGCCGGGCTCCAACGTGGGCGGTGTCGGCGCAGGAGTGATCCGGATGGTTAGGCCGTGGAACGAATGGCTCATCAACTGGGGATACGACAACAGCGACGAGTCGCCGCTGATGGATGACACCGCCGCGGCCCAGATTGCGCGAAATCTCATCGGTGAACCCGACGTTGACGTCGAGATTTTGGGTGTTTCGCTGTGGGGCATCAACGAGATGTGGGCCACTCATTTGCAGTCCGGCCGTGTGTTCTGCGTCGGAGACGCCATCCATCGCCACCCCCCGGGTAATGCGCTGGGCGCGAACACATCGGTTCAGGACTGTCACAACCTGGTGTGGAAGATAGCCGCGGTGTTGCGAGGTCAGGCCGCGCCGTCGCTATTGGAAACATATAGCGTGGAGCGCGCTCCGATCGCGCAACAAATTGTCAAGCGCGCCAACCAGTCTCCCCGGGATTGGGGCAAGTTCTACGCCGCCCTCGGTCTGACTGATGCGACCGACGTCACCGACATGGCACGTCAGATCGACGTCCGCAAGGACAACACGGCCGAAGGTCTACGCCGCAGAGCCGCCCTCGTGGACGCGATGGACTTCAAGAACTTTGAGTTCAACACCCACGGTCACGACATGGGCCAGTTCTATGAGTCCGACGCTGTCATCTCTGATGGGTGCGCTCTGCCGGCGCCGAGCCGAGACGCCGAACTGTACTACGAGCAGTCGACCGTTCCCGGCTCGCATTTACCTCATGCCTGGGTGGGCGATCACATCACCAAGCTCGCCACCATGGATATCGCCCCCTACTCGCAGTTCACCCTCATCACCGGCATTGCGGGCGAAGACTGGGAGGACGCTGCGGCGAAGGTCTCCGCCGAATTGGGCGTCGTCGTAGTCGCCGTGGTCATCGGAGCCGGGCGAGCCGTCACCGACCTGTACTACGACTGGGCCAAGGTGCGCGAGGTCGACGAGAGCGGCGCGCTGTTGGTCCGCCCGGATAAACACGTCGCATGGCGATCGAAGACGATGCCGGCCGACCCACGCGCCGCGCTGTACGAAGCACTGGCCCGGATCCTGGGCCGAGTGCACGCGAGTGGTCTCGGATAGGCAGGCCCGAAACACACCAATGCTGACACCACATTTCACCATCAACACCAAGAAGGAGCACTTACGATGAGCGCGCAGAATCTTGAGCAGATGATTCAGCAGGCAGACGGCGACGTCGTCGGAATGCTGCGTAATGCCCCGATGGGCAACTTTGCATTCCCCTACAAGCCCGAGTACTCCAATTGGCGAGATGAGCAGCAGGCGTGGGCCACCACGGCGGTCCTGTTCGATCAGTCCACGCACATGACCGACGTCTATTTCAAAGGCCGCGACGTCAACAGATTGTTCTCCGAGACGGCGGTCAACAATTTCACCAACTTCGGGCGCAACAAGGCCAAGCAGTTCGTCGGCGTCAACGAAGACGGGTACATCGTCGGTGACGGAATCCTGTTCGGGCTCGAGGACGATGAGTACTCGCTTGTGGGTACGGGCATATCCGGCAACTGGGTCGCATACTGCGCGCAAACGGGCGGCTACGACGTCGAGGTGTCGTTCGATCTTGCGTCGGTGATCAATCCCAACCCCCGCAGGATCTTTCGGTTTCAGATCCAAGGTCCATATGCGTTGAAAGTCGCCGAAAACGCATGCGATTCAACACTACCGGCAATCAAGTTCTTCAACATGGGTGAATTCACGATCGCCGGCGTGCCCATCCGCGCACTCAACCACACCATGGTCGGCCAACCGGGTTTGGAGCACACCGGATTGGAGATGATTGGCCCGCTGGATCAGGGCCCTGCGGTGTGGTGGGCCCTCGTCGAGGCAGGCGCAGAGTTTGGGCTTCAGCAGGGCGGGGGGCTTGCCTACCCCACCACCGCGCTGGAAACGGGGTGGATCCCGTTCCCGGTCCCGTCCATTTACACCGGTGACGCGATGAAGGGATACCGCGAGCACCTCGGGCCGACGACACTGGAGGCCAATTACGCGCTGGCCGGCAGCCAGGTCCTCGCCGGCATCGCCGATTACTACGTCACGCCTTGGGATATCGGCTACGGCCGGTTGATCCACGTCGACCACGACTTCATCGGCCGCGACGCCCTGAAGGAGCTCGCCGACCAACCGCATGCCAAGAAGGTGTGGCTGCGGTGGAATCCTGACGACTGCGCACGGGTACTGGCCGACAGCCTCTTCAAGAAGCCGGGCGAGGGCCGCACAAAGTACATGAGTCAGCCGTTCAGCGACTACGCAGTGAGCCAAAACGACACGGTATTGGCGGTCGGGGAACAGATCGGCCGCTCCACCTACAGCTCGTACACCGTCAACATTGGCAGCTTCGCCTCGATCGGAGTGATCGATGAGGAGTACGCCCACGATGACGTTGAGTTGACTGTGGTGTGGGGAGAACCCGACGGCGGGACACCCAAGCCCGGCGTCGAACGACACATTCAGGCCGAAATCCGCGCCGTCGTCAGCACCGCACCGTTGACCTAGGGGATCTCAAGTGTCTCCGCCGGAAGCCGAACCGCTGGTGGATGAGCTACATCGGCTGTTCACGACGCTCCGAACACAGGTCTCTGCGGCGCTGGCACCTGTGAACGTGCACTTCTCCCAGTACATCTGCTTGCACATGCTGAGCACAGCGCCCGACCAATCCAACGCCGACTTGGCCCGTGTAGCCGGCGTCACGCCACAGGCTATGAACGGTGTGGTGCGGCGGATGCAACACGGCGGCTTGATCGACCGTCCCGACAGTGTGAGTTTCGGGCGGGCGCGTCCGGCATCGCTAACTGCTTACGGCTGAAGGACTCTCGAGCGCTCCGATGCAGCGGTCCGCGCGGTCGAGGAGCAGGTCCTCTCGGTTCTCACCGACGACCAGCGCAATGGGTTGCACGCCGCCTTGCGCGCATTGGCCGCGCCGCATCGCACGAGCGGATCTGGCCGGTCGATCATGGCGAACAATGGCCGCAGCCAAAGCCGCCGGGCGCCGTGATATGACCGACCACCTCAGCGCCCTCATGGTCGCGGTCGCGGTGCCCGGCCCGACACAGCGTGCGGTTCGGCGCGCCTGGGAAGCTATGCTGCGGCGAGCTTCATTGGCGCACAGTGCGTTTCTCGATGCCGACCGAAATCCGACCGACCGGCACGACCCGTTGAACGTAAATCCCTGGCGTGTGGATATCGTCAGGATCGAGGGCGCCGGGTTCGACGAGTTCCTCGACCTGGGCGATCGTGACTCGGCCCGCAGTGGCAGCGGCCGGATTGAAATTGCGGGCACTACGCCGATACACCAGGTTCCCGAGCCGATCGCCCATGTGAGCGTGCACGAGGGCGTAATCGGTCACGATCGCATGCTCCAAAACGTAAGTCGTCCCGTCGAATTCGCGGGTCTCCTTGGGCGTACTTGCGACGGCAACCGCGCCGCTGCTGTCGTAGCGGAGCGGCAGGCCACCACTGACGACCGGCGTGCCGACTCCGGCGGGGGTGAAGAACGCCGGGATGCCGGCACCCCCGGCGCGCATTCGTTCGGCCAACGTGCCTTGCGGGGTAAGTTCCACCTCAAGTTCCCCTGCAAGGTACTGTCTGGCGAATTCGGCGTTCTGTCCGATGTAGGAGCTGATGGTGCGTCGGATGCGCCGAGCCGCCAACAACACGCCGAGTCCAGATCCATCGGTGCCACAGTTGTTGCTGACGATTTCCAACTCGCGCGCGCCCTGCTCGAGCAAGGCGTTGATCAGCACCTCCGGCACTCCGACCAAGCCAAATCCGCCGACCACAAGCGAGGCTCCGTCCGGGATGTCGGCTACTGCTTGTGCGGCGGTCGGGACGACTTTGTCGATCATGACCGGCGGGCGATGGTGGACAAAGGGCCGCTCCTGCTCGACGTTGACGACTCAGATTACGTTGGTCAGGAGCGATGTTCAACACAAGATCATCTGTGCGGTATACGAACGACTGTAAGTAGTACCCGTAGGCAGTTATTGCCTAGGGGCAGCCGCTTCCGT
>JAOPVX010000359.1 GCA_025965975.1 Mycobacterium sp.
CTGCTGAAGTGGCTCGACAGCCAAACGAAGCGGAATCTGGTGATCACGTTCGGCGGCGGTGTGAACGAGGTGATGCGCGAAATGATTGCTGCGTCGGGCCTGAAGGTGCCGAGGGTGCCGCGGTGACCGTAGAGGATATTCAAAAGGCGGCCGAGCGCGTCAAGGCCGAGGGTAAGAGCAAGCCGCGGGCCGGTCGCCATCCGGTCAACCAGCCGATGGTCGAGCACTGGCTCGACGCGATGGGCGACGCGAACCCGATCTACGTCGACGAGGAGGCTGCGAAGGCCGCAGGCCATCCCGGCCTCGTGGCACCCCCGGCCATGATTCAGGTGTGGACAATGATGGGCCTCGGCGGTGTTCGTGCGCCCGACGATCCGTTGACCAAGATTCTCGAATTGTTCGACGAGGCCGGCTATATCGGCGTGGTTGCGACCAACTGCGAGCAGACCTATCACCGGTACTTGCGGCCGGGTGAAGAAGTCAGCGTCTCGGCCGAGCTGACCGATGTGGCCGGACCCAAGCAGACCGCGCTCGGCGAAGGCTTCTTCATCACCCAGAAGATCACCTGGCAGGTCGGCGACGAGGACGTCGCCGAAATGAACTGGCGCATCATGAAGTTCATTCCACGTGAAACGGATGGGGCCACGCAGTCGTCCAGCGTCCCTGACGATCTCGACGCCGACGCGATGATGCGCCCGGCCTCGTCGCGGGACACGAGGTTCTTCTGGGACGGCGTCAACGCGCACGAACTGCGCATCCAGAAGAGGCCCGACGGCAGCCTGCAGCATCCGCCGGTGCCCGCGCTGTGGCAGGACGCTAAAAAGGAAGTGGCGGCGATCGACTACGTCGTGGCCAGCGGCAAGGGCACGGTGTTCAGCTTCGTGGTGCACCACGCCCCGAAGGTGCCCGGCCGCACGCTGCCATTCGTCATCGCGCTCGTCGAACTCGAAGAGGGGGTGCGGATGCTGGGCGAGCTCCGCAATGTGGACCCCGCCGAGGTGGGGATCGGAATGCCCGTTCGCGCAACATATATCGACTTTCCCGAGGGCGATGCGGGTCCGGCGTGGACGCTGTACGCGTGGGAGCCCGGCGAATGACACAAAGTATGAGCGCCCCAAATCTCCAGGTCGGCACCAAGCTGCCCGAGTTGAACCTGTACGGCGACCCGACGTTCATCGTGTCGACGGCGATCGCTACGCGTGATTATCAGGACGTCCACCACGATCGTGACAAGGCGCAGTCCAAGGGTTCGAAGGACATCTTCGTCAACATCCTGACCGACACCGGTTTGGTGCAGCGCTATATCACCGACTGGGCGGGACCGAACGCGATCATCAAGTCGATCTTCTTGCGACTTGGTGTGCCGTGGTATGCCTACGACACAGTGACTTTCGCCGGAGAAGTGACCGCGGTCGAGGATGGGTTGATCACGCTGAAAGTCGTTGGCAGCAACAGTCTTGGCGATCACGTCATCGCGACCGCAACGCTGACGGTCGGGGGTGCCTGATGCCAGGTGAACTGTCAGGGAAGGCGGCGATCGTCGGCATCGGCGCCACCGATTTTTCGAAGAACTCCGGCCGCAGCGAGCTCCGGCTGGCAGCCGAGGCGGTGCTCGACGCGCTCGACGATGCCGGTCTGACACCGGCCGATGTCGACGGCATGGTGACGTTCACGATGGACTCCAACACCGAGGTCGCGGTCGCGCGGGCCACGGGCATCGGCGAGCTGAAGTTCTTCTCCAAGATCCATCACGGCGGCGGTGCCGCCTGCGCCACCGTCCAGCAGGCGGCGATCGCGGTGGCGACCGGTGTCGCGGATTGCGTTGTGGCATACCGCGCCTTCAACGAACGCTCGGGAACGCGATTCGGGCAGGTGCAGATGCGCTTGGTCGAGAACGCCGATTCCACGGGCGTGGACAACTCGTTCTCGTATCCGCACGGCCTTTCGACGCCTGCGGCGCAGGTGGCGATGATCGCCAAGCGGTACATGCACCTTTCCGGGGCGACGAGCAAGGACTTCGGTGCGGTTTCGGTGGCCGACCGCAAGCATGCGGCCAAGAACCCGAAGGCCTACTTCTACGAGAAGCCGATCACCATTGAGGACCACCAGAATTCGCGGTGGATCGCCGAACCGCTCCGGCTGCTGGACTGCTGCCAGGAAACCGACGGTGCCGTTGCAATTGTCGTCACATCGCCCGAGCGGGCCAGGGATCTCAAGCATCGGCCGGCCGTCATCGAGGCTGCCTCGCAAGGATCGAGCCCCGACCAGTACTCGATGGTCAGCTACTACCGGCCGGAGCTGGGCCTGCCCGAAATGGGTCTGGTCGGCAAGCAGCTGTGGTCGCAGTCGGGCCTGAGGCCCGGCGACATCCAGACGGCGATCCTCTACGACCACTTCACCCCGTTCACGCTGATCCAGTTGGAGGAGTTGGGGTTCTGCGGCCAGGGTGAGGCGAAGGACTACATCGCCGACGGTGCCATCGAGATCGGCGGCAGGCTGCCGATCAACACCCACGGCGGTCAGCTCGGCGAGGCGTACATCCACGGCATGAACGGCATCGCCGAAGGGGTACGCCAGCTTCGCGGCAGCTCGGTCAACCCGGTGCCCGACGTCGAGCACGTCCTCGTCACCGCCGGAACCGGCGTGCCGACCTCCGGTCTCATACTGGGCTAAGTATGTAGTTGGTAGGCCCGCTTGCTCACAGGTCGTCGAGATTGATGATGCCGTCCTGAACGGCTCGCGCGACCAAGGCCGCTTTGGTGGGTGCGGGACGCCCGATCGCCGCATACTTCGCGCGTACCCGCTGCAAGTGTGTGCGTACCGTCGAGGGCGCGATGTGTAGCTTCTCGGCGACTAAATCCTTACTCTCGGTCTGAAACCACGCGATCAGAACTTCCTCCTCCCGCGCCGGCAGATTGGGGCGGCCAAAGGTGCGGTCGGTGAACATGGCTCCTGCCATGCCGGGTGCGACATATGGGATGTCAGAGCAGGCAGCCCGGATTGCATCTATGAGATGGTCCTTGCTCTCCGTCTTCACCACATAACTTGCGGCACCGCGGTCAAGACACTTCAGGATGATCTCGTCGGCTTCAATGTGTGAAAAAACGACCACCCGGTGGCCGGCCATCATGACCCTTTCAACTCCCGATATGTCGACATGTCTGCTCTTGAGTTCCAGATCAACAACAACGACGCCAACGTCCGTTGCTCCAGTCGGGTGATCGGATAGGAATGCCTCTGCGGAGAGATAGTGGCCGGCAATATCGATCGGTGGGTCGGCCTCTCTGCACCACATCGCGATTCCGGCGTGAATCACGTCGTGATCATCAATGACTGCTATCGCGATATCAGACGGCATGGTCGTAGGCGAGGATGTCGTCGGATCCTCTTGCCGATAGTGGGTGACGGATCGTGAGCCAGGTGGAGCCACCACGAGTGACGACTTCGTGTGTTCCGATTCCGACGGGCGCCGTCTCATCTTCGAGAACTGCTGCGTGACCCCGGCAGACAAGGCTGACAATCAATTCTGTGCTTGTGCTGGTCAGCACGAGGCGGGCGCCAACCACGCATTTGTCTAGGAGGTGAGAGATCGCCTCGCTCAGCTGCTCGACGTCGGCCTCGCTGAGATCAGGCAGCTTCGACTGAACCTGCACGTCGACTTCGACATTGCGTTTGGCAGCGGCGTCCACGGTCGGCCCTAACGCGTGCAGCAACGGGTGGTCGAAGGCAGAGGCACGATCCAACAACGTCCGAACTCGCCGTAATTCGGCTCTCGCCTGCTGTCGAAGCCCGGCATCGACGGGTGTGCCGCGGCTCAGCTTGGTCAACAGTGGAATCAAGCCGTGCCTCAGGTCGGCGTAGCGCCGGCGGTATTCGGCTTGTATCGCGTCGGCCACCCGCTGCTGGGTGAGCAATTCGAGACGGGCCTGGGTTTCCGCGTGTGTTGCGGATGCCGCGTCAACGATCATCGCGTTGGCGACCTGGGCAAAGACCTGCATGACGACGAGATATGCACCCAAGAACCCCAAACTGACGAGAACCCTCACCGAGGGGTCCCGTGCAAACGTGACAGCGCACGCAAGCACCCAGTTGGCGCCGAGGATTGCGATGGCGGTGCGGAGCGGGGAACCAATTAGCAATGCCGATAGACACCAGCCGACCGTGAACAGCGACCACTGCGCTGCGCTGCCGAGCAGACTCGGCGGTAGCAAGGCAGGTTGTACAACGGTCACCACGAAAAGAGCCGCGACAGCGAGCCAACGAAGCTTGCTGCGCGGCGTGTTGAGAATCGGCAACGTGGCTAGGCAACTCAGCACCGCCAGCGAGGCCAACCCGATCTGAGCAGCCGGATAGACGTTGTGCGCGAGCGTGAATGGCAGCGTGAGGACTGCAACGAGCAAAGCCACGCTGACCAATGTGTAGCCGTACCTGATGCGGACGTGCTCGGTCAAATGGTCCGGGTCAGGTCCCGAGTCCCGCGTCCGCGGGCACTCGGCAGTGTCGGTCCACGACAGCTCGACGGTGGTGCCCCGTCCGGGGGCCGAGTGGATGCTCGCGGTGGCGCCAACCCGCTCCATCCGCGTGACGATCGACTCGGCGATGCCCCGGTCAGTTGTCGACTGCGTCGGGATGAACCCGCAGCCGTTGTCACCGACTACGACGCTGCGCTGGCAAACCTCGACAGAGATTAACGTTGCCCCGGCGTGCCGGTCGACGTTTTTCAGCGCTTCGCCTGCGGCCGCCACGACGGCCATGCCGAGTTCGGCGTCCAGCCATAGGGCGGGCGTGCCGTGAATTCGGACGGAGGTGCGGGTGCCGCTGGCCAGTTCGCGCAACGCTGCTAGCAACTCGATGGGCCGCGTCAGGGTCACGGGCCGACCGTTCAACGCAGCGAGATCGCGGCTGGCTTGGACGGCAAGGCGATCCGGCGGAATCGGCGTTCCCATGCCTACCATCAGCAGTGTGGACGCGGCGGTGTCATGAAGCAGCGCGGACTGCTCCCGCTCGTAACTTCGGACCGCCTCAGCCACGCGGCTCCGAAGTTCAGCGGCCTGCCGACGACTGTCGTAAGCCCGATCAATTTCCGCCGCCACTCGCCGCATCGCGACCCGCGCTAACACGGACACCGCGGCCTGTACCACGAAGCACCGCAGCGAAACCATCGCAAGCGTGCTTGCCCAGCCAACGACGTATGCGGCACCGGCCGCATACGTCACTACGATGAGCGCAGTCATCGGCAACGAGACGCGCACTGGCAGGCTAGCAGCGAAACTGACGACGGCAGTTGCCGCGATCGCCTCTGGCGCAATCCAATACAGGACGAGCTCGGAGTCAGTGGTTAACAAGGGAATTGCCGCACAGATTGCCAACGTCGTGGCAAAGTCAATGGCAGTGAATACATTTCCGTGCGATCGCGTCGCGAGCCGATAGATGGCCCAGCATCCAAGCGCGGCCAAAAGCCATTTGCCCGGCGGCTTCGCGGTGGACACGGGGTCTGCGAGCGTGATGATCGCCGCGAGAAGGTTGGTGCAGTGACGCATCTGAAGGACGACTGTGTACGCGCGTCCCAAATACTGTCGCTGAAAGCCGTCGTCCATCTCCAGTCCCAGGGCCTGCCACCTTGAACAGTCGTACAATCTCAACCCACAGCAAATATTAGTCCCCGACTGCCAGTAGTCAAGAAGGAATTCTACCAACTTTGCCATCAATGCACGTTATCAAACAAACGCCGCTAAAACGCCCATGACTGTACATATATGAGCATTAGCTGATCGTGATATAGCAAAGACGTGAGCGCCGCTGAGCAAACGTCATAGCAATGCTACGAAGCACTATCCACATGCCCGATTTGCCGGTGACGAGCCGCGGACTGTCGCAATGCGGCGGTATTTCCGCGCCCCCAGCGCGGGACGTCACATGCTCGTCTCAGCGGGCGACCGCAATCATTGCCCCCGATTTCAGCAACCGCAAACACGAGTGAATTGGGCCGTTCAGGGATTCGGGTGGCTTCCCTTCGTCGGTGCTTTCGGTGCAATCGTGGTTCACCGCGCGTCTGAGGGGATACCGAGTCGACGACGCGGTGCTGTCGCGGTGTTCTGGTCGCCTGCTCCCTACGCGCGCGCCGTGCGGAATGAACTTCGATGCCGATGCGGGGGTTAGCTTTCGCGTGCCCTCAACCCTGTGGTGTGAACGTGTCAACGGACACCGCCGGCGGCCTGCCGCCACGGCTTGGCACTCGCGCCGAGCACGTATGGCGAATCTCAATCAGTTGCTTGTGTGGGTCGGTGCAACCAGCCGCGGGCCGGTTCGTGCGACGGTGGATGGCTCACCGCCGCGAACAACAAGTCCGCCGAAGGTAGAAGCTGACAACGCCCCTACCGCTCGGATCTGCGATGAATTTGAACAGTGCAGTAAGCCGTCTGAGATTTGCCTGAATCCGCATCGGCGAATCTAATACTACAACCATGTAATGCCAGGGCGGTTGGCAAGCCATGCGTCGCAAGAGCGAGCCCAAGGGGGTTGCTAGAAATGCTACGAGCGGACATGTCCACATGACAGGTACGTCGAACGGGGGACGCATATTGACGACGAGATAAGTTTTTTACCTGCTGAAAAAGTAGGACCGGCTTTGCCTTGAACGGTACAGACTGGGCGATTCTCTTGCCGATTCAACCACCTCGTAAAATTTGCTTGCTCGGCCTCCTTACCGCTTGGTAACCTCAGGCCATCGCAGCGGGGGAAACCAAAACGACACGCCGTATGGCTATCTATAGAGCGATAGCCATAGCGACGTATTGGCTGCGTGGCCCGTCGAGGCGGAAGGGGGCTGATTGTGTCAGCAGAATTGGCGCCGGCCCGCTCAACCGCCCCAACCCTTTCCGCTTCGACGTCTTCGCTACGGCCTCCGCCAGTGTCCGCATCGGCGCGGCCGGCGGCCCTGCCGACGCCCCAGTCGGCTGCAGAGGAAAGTACGTTCAGCGTTCTCGCCCTCGGTGACGGCGGCCCATATCGGCCACAGCCAGCGGGCGTGCAGC
>JAOPVX010000383.1 GCA_025965975.1 Mycobacterium sp.
GTGCTCTTCCGATCTCTTCGGCCCGCACATCGTGCAGAAGTGCGCGGTCTTGGCCGGCTCGGCAGGCAGGGTTTCGTCGTGGAATTCGCGTGCAGTGTCGGGATCGAGCGACAGCGCGAACTGGTCGTGCCAGCGAAACTCGAACCGCGCCTTCGACAATGCGTCGTCACGCTCCTGAGAGCGGGGATGTCCCTTGGCCAGATCGGCGGCGTGCGCAGCGATCTTGTAGGCGATCACGCCATCCTTGACGTCCTGGCGATCCGGCAGGCCCAGGTGCTCCTTGGGTGTGACGTAGCACAGCATCGCGGTGCCGGCCTGCGCGATGATCGCCGCGCCGATCGCCGAGGTGATGTGGTCGTAGGCCGGCGCGATATCGGTGGCCAGCGGGCCCAGCGTATAGAAAGGAGCTTCCTCGCATAGCTCCTCTTCAAGGCGCACGTTCTCGACGATCTTGTGCATCGGGATGTGGCCCGGTCCCTCGATCATCACTTGCACACCATGGGATTTGGCGACCTTTGTCAGTTCGCCCAGCGTGCGCAGCTCGGCGAACTGAGCCTCGTCGTTGGCGTCGGCGATCGATCCCGGCCGCAGCCCGTCGCCCAACGAGAACGTGACGTCGTGGCGGGCCAGGATCTCGCACAGCTCGTCGAAGTGCGTGTAGAGGAATGACTCGCTGTGGTGCGCGAGGCACCAGGCCGCCATGATCGAGCCACCCCTGCTGACGATTCCGGTGACCCGTTTGACAGTGAGCGGGATGTAGCGCAGCAGCACTCCTGCGTGCACGGTCATGTAGTCCACGCCCTGCTCGCATTGCTCAATCACGGTGTCGCGGTAGATCTCCCACGACAACTTCGTCGGGTCCCCGTTGATCTTCTCCAGCGCTTGATAGATCGGCACCGTGCCGACGGGCACCGGCGAATTGCGCAGAATCCACTCGCGCGTTTCATGGATGTTGCGGCCGGTCGAGAGGTCCATAATGGTGTCGGCACCCCAGCGGGTGGCCCACACCATCTTGTCGACCTCCAGGGCGATCGAGCTGGTGACGGCCGAATTGCCAATGTTGGCATTGATTTTCACCGCGAATGCCTTGCCGATGATCATCGGTTCACTCTCGGGGTGGTTGTGGTTGGCCGGGATCACGGCACGACCACGCGCCACCTCGTCGCGCACCAGTTCGGCAGGCACGCCTTCGCGGGCGGCGATGAACGTCATCTCCGCGGTGATCTCCCCTGCCCGCGCCCGCTGCAACTGCGTACCGCGATCGCTCACGACACCCTGGCGCGGCGGCAAGCCTTTGGTCAGATCGATCACCGCGTTGGAGTCGGTATACGGGCCGGATGTGTCGTAGAGGTCGAGGTGCTCGCCGTTGGACAGGTTCACCCGCCGAAACGGCACCCCGTCGCGGTAGATCTTGGTGCTGCCCGCGATGGGGCCGGTGGATAGCTCTCCGCTAGATAGCTCTGGGGAAACTTCGGGCTCCATCATTTCTCAGCATCTCCCTACGCCGGCATTACCCGGTCAGGTTCATACGGTCGACAGCCCCAGCTGTCCTCTCAGCGCACTGGGTGTGCGCTCCCGCGTGTGGACAGCTCCCACGCTAGCGCAGCCGTCCAGTGGATGGGAAGAGGAATTGCTCATGGTTGCTTTGTATAGCTAACATATGTGTTTTGCGCCGTTGCTGCGCCATAGGCACGTGAGTGAACTAGATGACGACTGAGATTGAGATGACGAAACCCCCGGGTGTGGCGGACGCCGATATTGCGCTAGTCGAGACGGCTCGCCGACGCCGGAGCATGGACCACGACCACCCCTCCTACAGGTGGATCGTGTTGTCCAACACCACGCTCGGCACGCTTTTGGCGACCATCAACGCGTCGATCGTGTTGATCTCGCTGCCGGCAATCTTCCGCGGCATCGGCCTCAACGCGCTCGCGCCGGGCAACGTCAGCTATCTGCTGTGGATGCTGATGGGCTACCTGGTGGTGACCGCGGTGTTGGTCGTTCCGTTCGGCCGACTCGGCGACATGCTCGGCAGGGTCCGCATCTACAACCTGGGCTTTGCCGTCTTCACGTTCGCCGCCATCGCGCTGTCCTTCGACCCCTTTGATATGGGCAGCGGGGCGCTCTGGCTGATCGGCTGGCGCGTGCTCCAAGGTGTGGGCGGCGCGATGCTGATGGCGTCGTCTTCGGCGATCCTGACCGATGCCTTCCCCGCCAATCAGCGCGGCATGGCGCTCGGGGTCAACATGGTGGCTGCCGTCGCGGGATCTTTCCTTGGACTGTTGATCGGCGGCTTCCTCTCCGAATGGCATTGGAAAGCCGTGTTCTGGGTAGGTGTGCCGATCGGCATCCTTGGCACCATCTGGAGCATTCGCTCACTCAAGGAGCTCGGTGTCCGTACGCCCGGCCGACTGGACTGGGCCGGCACCCTGTCCTTTGGCATCGGCCTTACGGTGCTGCTGACGGGAATCACGTATGGCATTCAGCCGTATGGCGATTCGACGACCGGGTGGACCAGCCCGTGGGTGCTGGGGTCGATCGCCTTCGGCCTGCTATCCCTTGTCGCGTTCTGCTTCATCGAACTGCACGTCGAGTCGCCGATGGTCGACATGCGGCTGTTTCGGTCCGCCTCATTCGGGATGGGCAACCTGGCTGGGCTGATGTCCTCGATGGGCCGCGGCGGCCTGCAGTTCATGCTGATCATCTGGTTGCAGGGCATCTGGTTGCCGTTGCACGGCTACAGCTTCGAGTCCACCCCGTTGTGGGCGGGTATTTATCTGCTCCCGGTCACAATCGGCTTCCTGGTGGCCGGACCGGTCGCCGGATCGCTATCCGACCGCTTCGGCGCGCGGCCGTTCACCGTCGGCGGGATGCTGCTCATGGCGGCGTCGTTTGTCGCGCTGGTGCTCATCCCGGTCGACTTCAACTACTGGGTGTTCGCCGTGCTGGTGTTCCTCAACGGCCTCGGCGGCGGGATCTTCACCGCCCCCAACACCGCGGCGATCATGTCGAGCGTGCCTGCTGCCCAGCGCGGCGCCGCGTCGGGTGTGCGGGCGACATTCTTCAATGCGGGCTCATCGCTGTCGATCGGAGTCTTCTTCTCGCTCATGATCATCGGCCTGGCGAATACGCTGCCGGGCGCGATGAGCACGGGGCTGCAGGCGCAGGGGGTGTCCGCGACGGTGGCGCACGACGTGGCGAATCTGCCACCGGTCGGCAGTCTGTTCGCGGCGTTCCTTGGGTACAACCCGATCGCCGAACTGCTGGCGCCGTCGGGTGCGCTACAGCAGCCGGGTGTCAACGTCGAGTTGCTAACGGGCAAGACGTTCTTCCCTCATCTGATCACCGAGCCGTTTCACTCCGGCCTGGTCGTGGTGTTCATCGCCGCCGCGGTGATGATGGTGATCGGTTTGATCGCCTCGATCTTCAACCCGGGCCGGTATGGCGACGAGCCGGGCGCCGACAACGAGGCGTGAGAGCCCGCACAACCTGGGTACCCAGGCTGCATGACTACCAACACCGACCATCGGTCTGATGATGTCAAGAATCAGGCGCAGCAACATGCCGACGAGGCCCGTACCAGCATGGACGCCCGGCGTCGGCAACACGATGAGGGGCTCGCGGGCTGGCTGAACAAGCGAGCCGGCGACTGGGAGCTGAGCGGTCCAGCCGAGGCGACGATGCAGCGCCAGAAGTACCTGTGGAACTTTCTCGTCGACTACTGGTTCCGGATGGAGTTCGACGGTTGGGAAAACCTTCCCGAGCCGCCTGTGCTGCTGGTCGGCATCCACTCAGGTGCGCCGTTCGTATGGGATGCGTGGACGGTCGGCGTGCAGTGGTGGCGGCGGTTCGGCCAGGACCGGCCACTGCATGGCACCGCGCACGATGCGCTGATGGCTATGCCGCTTATCGGTCGATATTTCCGCGCGATGGGCGTGCTGCCGGCCGCGCCGGATTCGATGGCGACCGCATTGGCCGAGGGCCGAGACGTCGCGGTATGGCCCGGCGGCGAAGTCGACTCGCTACGCCCGTGGAGCGAGCGCGACCAGGCCAACCTGGCCGGTCGAAAAGGGTTCGTCAAGATGGCAATTCGTGCGGGGGTGCCGATCGTCCCGATCGCGACGGTCGGGGGTGCCGACGCCATGCCTGTCTTGGTCCGCGGCGATCAGCTGTCGCGGGCGCTGCGGCTGGACAAGTTGTTGCGGCTCAAGGTGTTTCCGATCGCCGTCTCGCTGCCATGGGGCATCGCACCTGCCGCGCTGCCGCAGTTTCCGCTGCCCGCGAAGATCCGGACCCGGCTCATGCCGGCCATCGAGCTGGATCACGATCCGGATGCGGCCGACGACGACGAGTACATCGAAGAGAAGTACTGGGAAGTGCAAAACAACATTCAGTACGGAATGGTCGCGTTGGCGCGCAATCGTGCGCTACCGCTGTTCGGGTAACAGCGCGGACCCGCGGCCTGAACGGCGATTAGAACGAGGTGCAGTCGGAATATCGGCTCACGGCGAACTGCCAGCGTACTCGCAGAAATGGGTGGTGAGGCCGGACCGGGCGATAAGCAGTGTTCCCGCGACATCGGGTCATCCACAGGTGGTGCTAGGTCAGTTCCACCAACACGGGGGCGTGATCGCTGGGTGCCTTGCCTTTGCGTTGCTCGCGCACGATCTCGGCGTGGGTGACGCGGTCGGCGAGGGCCGGTGAGCCGAGGATGAAGTCGATGCGCATGCCGCGGTTCTTGGGAAACCGCAACTGCGTGTAGTCCCAGTAGGTGTACACGGCGGGCCCGGGCGTGAAAGGCCGCACTACATCGGCGAATTGAGCGTCGACGATCGCGGTGAACGCCCCGCGTTCGAGCGGGGTGACGTGCGTGCTGTTCGCATAGAACTCCGGGCTCCAGACGTCCTCGTCGGTGGGGGCGATGTTCCAGTCCCCGACCAACGCAATCTGCGCCGAGGGTTCCTCAATCAGCCATCGATGCGCCGTGTCGCGGAGGGCGGCAAGCCATTCCAGCTTGTAGGCGTAGTGCGGCGAGTCCACGGTGCGCCCGTTGGGTACGTACAGGCTCCATACCCGCACACCGCTGCACGTCGCGCCGAGCGCCCGCGCCTCGGCGGCCGCCTCGACGTCGGGCTTGTCGCTCCATCTGGGCTGGCCGTCGAAACCGACCTGAATGTCGTCGAGCCCGACGCGCGACGCGATCGCCACCCCGTTCCATTGGTTGAACCCGCAATGCGCGACGTCGTACCCGAGCGCGACGAACGGCATGGTCGGGAACTGGTCGTCGGAGCACTTGGTTTCCTGCATGGCCAGCACGTCGACGTCGGCGCGCTCCAGCCAGTCCACGACGCGGTCGACGCGGGCGCGGATGGAGTTCACATTCCATGTCGCCAGTCGCATGGCCTACAGGCTACGAGCATCGACGTATCGCGAGCGGTGGTGAACGGAAAAGCCCATCGACTCGTACAACCCTTTCGCCGCGGTGTTGTCGGCGAGCACCTGCACGTAGGCGCGCGTCGCACCGCGATCGGCGCCCCACGCCAACAGCGCTTTGCACAGTTCGCGGGCCATGCCGCGCCGCCGCGCCGCCTCGACCACGTGGACCGCCGACAGCCCCACCCAGCGTGTGCCGTCGGGCGCCGTTGTGGTGGCCGCCCTTCCGACGGCGCCGCCGGCGGTCGTCGCGAACGCCACCTCGCCGTCGATCACGGCGGTCAACACGTCGACCGGGACGTCGCGCCGGTATAGGCCCAGCCACTCGTCGTCCGGCCGGGCCGCGATCGCCACCGTCGACGGTCGCTGCGCCGTCACATCGCCTGTCATGACCAGGTTTTCGGCGTCGGTCGGCACTCCGAGCGGGATGCGCAACAGTCGATCCGGCGCGGCCACTAACGGTGCCGCCGCGCGGGCCGCATACCAGTCGACGAGCGCGCCTACGTCGTTTCCCGTCGGAACATCGAGCGGGACAGCCGAATTCGCGCGACGGGTGCTACCACGGCCGAAACGCAGCAGCCAGCCCTCGAGCCACTGCTGTTCGACGCCTGGCCATGCCAGCGCCGCCGCGTACTCGATGTTGCGAATTTCGCCGGTGCGCACCGGTGCCGCGGCAAGTGCTTTGATCGCCACCACGTCGGCGAATGCGACGTCCACCACGTCGCCGCGTTTGGTGCGAACGCTCAGCGTCGGGCCGATGGCGAGTAGATGGCCGATCACGTCGGTCAGCGGCGGCACTGATCCGACCGGCAGCCGGTATCGCAGGCTGACCCGTGTCCCGACCGGGGGCAGTTCGCCCATGACCTAGTGACCGAACGGATCGGGATCTATGCCGGGCGTCCAACTCAGCCCCGGCACCCCCCAGCCGTGCGACTTCACCGTCCGCTTCGCGCTGCGCGCGTTCCGGCCGACCAGCCTGTCCAGATACAGGAAGCCGTCCAGATGGCCCGTCTCGTGCTGCAGCATCCGCGCAAACAGGTCGTTGCCCTCGATCGTGATTGCGGTGCCCTCGGCGTCCAAGCCGGTAACCCGCGCCCAGCTGGCCCGCCCGGTCGGGAACGATTCCCCTGGAACCGACAGGCAGCCCTCGTCGTCGTTCTCGGGGTCTGGCATGGTCTCGGGCACCTCGGACGTCTCGAGTACCGGGTTGACGACGACGCCTCGGCGGCGGGTGGTGCGGCCGCGCTCGTCGGCGCAGTCGTAGACGAATACCCGCTTGGAGACGCCGATCTGGTTCGCGGCGAGCCCCACCCCATTGGCAGCGTCCATCGTGTCGTAGAGGTCCTTGATCAACTCCGCGACATCGGCCGGCAGCGAACCGTCGTCGCCGACGGGCACCGGCTCGGTCGCGGTGTGTAAGACGGGATCTCCCACGATGCGGATGGGTACGACGGCCATGGTCGGCAAGCTTAATGAGCCGACTCGCGGGTCTGGCTGACGCCTCAGCCTGCCAACCCGTGGTTGAATGTTCGCCGAAACCCCAGTGTTGTCAATTCGACTGTCGGAAGGGCCCAGGAGCGATATGGACGGCGCGATCGCGCGGACTGAGCGATCCGGGGACGACGCTGATCTCACCGATGGGCTGACCCGGCGCGAGCACGACATCTTGGCGTTCGAACGTCAGTGGTGGAAGTACGCCGGCTCCAAGGAAGACGCCATCAAGGAACTCTTCTCGATGTCGGCCACCCGGTACTACCAGGTGCTCAACGCGCTTGTGGACCGCCCTGAGGCGCTGGCGGCCGACCCGATGCTGGTCAAACGGCTGCGGCGGCTTCGGGCCGGTCGGCAGAAGGCCCGGGCGGCGCGTCGGCTCGGCTTCGACGTCACCTAAAGCCCGGGGCGAGCCCCGGGGAGACTGCACGGGCCGAGTGGGCCCCCTCGATACAGTGGGCGGTAATGAACCAGCGAAGTTCCTCCGGGCTGCCTCTGCGCGCCATGGTGATGGTGTTGTTGTTCCTCGGCGTGGTGTTTCTGTTGGTCGGGTTCCAGGCGATGGGCTCCGGCGACTCTGAGGGTGACCAGTCGTCGTCGCTCGCCACCACCACCGTCTCCACATCGAGCTCGGCGACGTCGTCCCCGTCACCGGCGCCGGCGAAGGCCGACGTGCGCGTCTACAACATCTCGTCGACCGAAGGCGCCGCCGAAAGCACAGCCAATCGGCTGCGGGGAGCCGGCTGGAACGTCACCGAAACCGGCAACCTTAGCCTGCCGGAGGTCGCGGCCACCACCGTGTTCTTCAGTGACGCGCCGGGCGAGCACGAGGCCGCCGACCAGGTGGGCAAGCTGCTCGCGGCGCCGGTGCAGCCGCGCGTGCCCGCGTTGGCCGAGCAACCGCCGGGCGTGGTCGTGGCGGTCACCGGCTAGGCTCTTGCCATGATCAAGACCGCCGCTGCCGCCGCCTTGTTCGCAGTTCCCGTTCTCGCCTTGAGCGCGTGCAGCCCGAATGAACCCGTTGCTACCTCACCCGGCACCACGCCGTCGATCTGGACCGGCTCGCCGTCACCCTCGGCGTCGCCCAGTCAGGGCCAGGGCGGACCCGGTACCGGCCCTGCCGCCACCGGCGAGAAGCTCACCGCCCAGCTGAAACTGGCCGACGGCACCACGGTGGCCACCGCCGACTTCGAGTTCGCGGGCGGCTTCGCCACCGTCACGGTGCAGACGACCGCGCCGGGTGCGCTCACGCCGGGCTTCCACGGTATGCACATCCACTCGGTCGGTAAGTGCGAGGCCAACTCCGTCGCGCCGACCGGTGGCGCACCCGGCGACTTCAATTCCGCGGGTGGGCATTTCCAGAAGGCCGGCCACACCACACATCCGGCCAGCGGCGACCTGACGTCCCTGCAGGTCCGCCAGGACGGCACCGCGAAGCTGGTGACGACGACCGACGCGTTCACCGCCGAGGATCTGCTCGGCGGCGCCAAGACCGCGATCATCATCCACGCGAAGTCGGACAACTTCGCCAACATTCCGCCGGAGCGCTACCAGCAGGTCAACGGCAACCCACCGCCGGACGAAACCACCCTGGCCACCGGCGACGCCGGAAAGCGCGTGGCGTGCGGTGTTATCGGCACCGGCTAACAGCCACATAGATTTCGCCGGCTCGCCCCGGCCGACCCTTGGGGTCGAGTGGGAGTTCGCGCTCGTCGACGCCGAGACCCGCGACGTGAGCAACGTGGCCACCGAGGTGATCGAGGAGCTGGGCGAGAACAACCCGCATGTGCACAAGGAACTGTTGCGCAACACCGTCGAGATCGTCACCGGCATTTGCGATTCAGTGCCGCAGGCGATGGAGGATCTGCGGTCGACACTGAAGACTGCGCGAAAGATCGTTCGCGACCGCGGGATGGAGCTGTTCTGCGCCGGTACGCATCCGTTTGCGAAATGGTCCCATGAGAGTCTTACGGACGCGCCGCGCTATGCCGAGCTGATCAAGCGCACCCAGTGGTGGGGGCGCCAGATGTTGATCTGGGGTGTGCACGTACATGTGGGCATCTCGTCGGCACACAAGGTGATGGCGATCAACACGTCGTTGCTCAATCACTACCCGCACCTCCTGGCGCTCTCCGCGTCCTCACCGTTCTGGGACGGCGAGGACACCGGCTACGCCTCCAACCGCGCGATGATGTTCCAGCAGCTGCCGACGGCCGGGCTGCCGTTCCACTTCCAGACCTGGGCGGAGTGGGAAGGCTTCGTCAACGACCAGAAGAAGACCGGCATCATCGACCACATGAATGAAATCCGTTGGGACATCCGGCCTTCACCGCACAAGGGCACGGTCGAGGTGCGGATATTCGACGGCGTGTCCAACATCCGCGAGCTTAGCGCGCTTGTTGCGCTGACCCATTGCCTGATCGTCGACCTCGACCGCCGCCTCGATGCCGGTGAGCGGCTGCCGACCATGCCGCCCTGGCACGTGCAGGAAAACAAATGGCGCGCAGCGCGTTACGGCCTTGACGCCGTCATCATCTTGGATGCAGAGAGCAACGAGCGATTGGTGACCGAGGATCTCGACGAGCTGCTGAACCGGCTCGAGCCGGTGGCCAAGTCGTTGCGCTGTGGCGACGAACTCGCCGGGGTCGCCGATATCTACGGCTCAGGTGCGTCCTATCAACGACAGCGCCGGGTCGCCGAAGAGCACGACGGCGACCTGCGAGCGGTGGTTGACGCGCTGGTTGGCGAGCTGGATATCTAGCCGTGCCCGTCACGCCGATGTTTCCGCTCGAGGTGGCGATGCTGCCGGGCGAGGAACTACCGTTGCGGATCTTCGAGCCGCGGTATTCCGCACTGGTTTCCGATTGCCTTTCGTCGGATGATCCTGCGTTCGGCGTTGTGTTGATAGCGGCGGGCCGCGAGGTCGGCGGAGGAGATGCGCGCAGCGATATCGGCGCGCTGGCCCGTATCACCGAGTGCGCCGATTTCGGCGATGGGCGCTACCGGCTGCGATGCGTGATGGCCGAGCGGATCCGGGTGCTCGAGTGGCACCCCGACGATCCCTATCCGCGCGCGGCGGTCGAGGTTTGGCCCGACGAGCCCGGTGCGGCCGTCGACGTCGAGGCGATCCGTGATGTCGAGGACCGGATGATCGCGTTGTTCGAGCGGATCGTCGCCGCCCGGGGCGCGCAGGTGGACGCGCGGGACGTCGTTGTCGGTGCCGACGCGTCCGGCGATGCCGCAATGTGGTTGTACGCGTTGGCTTCCCGGGTACCGATGGGTCAGGCCGACCGGTATGCGGTGCTGGCGGCGCCCACCGTCGCCGCACGGGTTGGGGCGCTTCGGGACGCGGTGGAGACCGTGACCGCGATGGTGGAGTTCCAGTTATCGGACGGCTAGCCGGTCAGATGCGCCTCGACGAAAACCGTACGGGGCGACGTCTCGTCGACGTCCCCCTGCTCTCGGCGACCGTAGCGCGTCATCAACTCGGCCGCCTCGACGGACGTCACGTCCCAGCAGTGCTCGGCCAGCCACCCCGCAACATCGGTTCGCTCTTCGATGAACCACAGATCCTGGGTATCCGGGACATCGTCATCGGCCGCGCCTGCCGACTCGCGCATCTGCCGCAACTTCTCGCGACGGCTGGCGAGATAATCCGGGTCGAAGAAGTCGGCGCCGAAAGACTCCACCGCGATGCGACTGTCTCGGGCACTGTGTTGATGGATGCGGTCGAACAACAGATCCTGCGCGTCGGCCGGCAGATAAGGCAGCAATCCCTCGGCCGCCCACGCCGTCGGTTCGCTCGCGTCGAAGCCCGCGTCGCGCAACGCTTTCGGCCAATCGTGTCGCAGGTCGGCAGGTATTGCGACGTAACGTGAAACGGCGGGCCGGACGTCGTGCTCGGCGAGGGTTTGCGTTTTGAACTCGAGCACTTTGGGCTGATCGATCTCGTAGACCACGCTGCCGTCCACCCACGGCAGCCGCCACGCCCGCGCGTCAAGGCCGGCGGCAAGGATGACCGCCTGCTCGATGCCGCTGGCCCCGGCGGCGATGAAGAACTCGTCGAACCACTTGGTGCGCGAGGCGGCGTACGCGGAGATGGACCGAATCCGCTCGACCATGTAGGGCGGCGGGTGCCGCCACCCATGTTCGGCGGCGGCGTCGAGGAACAGCTGCGCGTACGGGTCGGTGAACAGCGGGCATTCGCTGGTCGCCTCATCGGCGCGTGCCATCGCCACACCCAGCGCGGTCTGCCCAACGCCTTCGGTGATGTCCCAGCTGTCGTCGTCAGTTCTGGCCATTGCCACCGGTTTCCCTATTATCGGCGAACTCATGCATTTCGTCCCTGGTCAACAGATCATCGCGAAAGTTCTGCTCCCGGTAGGCCAGTTGACCGACACGGTTGGCCACCACCGGCGCAGTGATCACGGTGAACAACCCGGTGAGAATGACCATGCCGACGTCGACGTTGCCGCGCAGCCGGATCGCAGCGCCGGCCAGCACCAGCAGCAGGCCCAGCACCTGCGGTTTGGTCGCGGCGTGCATCCGCGTCAAGGTATCCGGGAAGCGAACCACGCCGATCGCGGCGGTCAGCGCCAGCGTCGAGCCAGCGAGGACCAGCACGGCGGTGAGGATGTCGATGGCCGTCATCGCGACCCCCCTGCAATTCGGGGCTTGTCGGTATCGGGCACGCGGAACCGCGCGACGCTGACCGAGCCGACGAAGCTGATCAACGCCAGCGCTGTCAGGCCGTATGTCACGGTGGTGTCCAGGCTGAAGGCGGCCCAGGTGCCGATCGCGCACATGGTCACCGCGACAAGTGTGTCCAGCGCCACCAGCCGGTCCAGTGTGCTGGGCCCGGCCAGCAGTCGGACCATGGTCACGACGGCCGCGGCGCCCAGCATGACCGCCGCGATGACCCACACGATTATCACGCGCGATCCGCCTTCGCTACTCGCTCGCAAATCATGCGCGATCAGCCTCCTCTCGAGCCGCCGGCCGCCAGTCGGCTTCGCGCTCGAACGTGGACAGCAGCAGCCGCTCCACCTCGGCGACCTGGCGATAAAACCGGTCCACGGCGCGGTCGGAGTCGACGTCGATGACGTGTACGTAGATCATGCGGCGGACCTGGTCGATCTCCAACGCGATCGATCCAGGGATCAGGTTGACGATGTTGACGGCCAGCGCCAGCACCAGATCCGACTTGATCGCCAGGTGGGCCCGCAGCACCGCGGACACCGGCGGCGGCCCTGGCTTGAGCGCCAGCCAGGCCACCTGAATCGACGACAACACCAGGTAGTACGCGACCGTGACGATCAGCCGCAGCAGCGACAGCGGGTGGACCCTGCCCTCGATCGGCACCACCGGTAACGGCAACAGCAGGGTGATCAGCAATGCGATCGCCAGGCCGGACAGGATGTTGGCCGCAGAGACCGTGCCCCACAACAGCATCCACACCAGGATCAGCCAACACAGCACCCAGGCCCGCAGTGCCACGCGCCTCATTTGCAGTTTGCTCTTCGCGCGAGCGCTCATCTTTGCAGTTTGCTCTTCGCGCGAGCGCTCATCTTTGCAGTTTGCTCTTCGCGCGAGCGCTCATCGCTGTCGGCCTCCCACCACGGCAGTGATGTACTGGCCGCGGTCGAGCACCTCGTCGGCGGCCCGGCCGGCGTAGGCGAAGATCGGACCCGCCATCACGGTCAGCGTCAGGCCAACCGCGATGAGCGCGCCTGTCGGCACCACCATCCCGACCGGCATCCGCCCCACGTGGTCGCGGTCGACGAACTGGATGTCCTCCGGTTCGTCGAGGAGCACAGAAGGCGCCGCGCCGGAGAGATGGCCCTCCGGGGCTTCTTCCCGAGACCGCCAGAACGCCTTTGTCCATACCCTGGCAACCACATAGAGCGTCAACAGGCTGGTGAGGACGCCTCCGCCGACCAACGTCCATGCGAGTACCGACCCGTTCTGTGCGCCTGCCTGCAGCAGCGCCACCTTGCCGATAAATCCCGAAAATGGCGGAATGCCACCGAGATTGAGCGCCGGAATCACGAATACGAAGGCCAGCAACGGGCTGGCGGCGGCCAGCCCACCCAGCCGCTGCAGCGTCGACGCACCGGCCTGCCGTTCGATCAGGCCGACCACCAGGAACAGCGTGGTTTGCACCAGAATGTGGTGCGCCACATAGTAGATCGCGCTCGACATGCCAAGCTGGCTCGACAGCGCGATGCCGAACACCAGGTAGCCGATGTGGCTGACCAGCGTGAAGGACAGCAGCCGTTTGATGTCGCTCTGCGCGATCGCGCCAAGGATGCCGACCAGCATCGTCAGCAGCGCCGCGACCAGCAGCACCTGGTCAAGCCCGCCACCAGGGAAGAGCAGCGAATGCGCCCGGATGATTGCGTAGACACCGACTTTCGTCAGAATGCCTGCGAACACCGCGGTAACGGGTGCCGGGGCGGTGGGGTAGGAATCGGGCAGCCACGTCGACAGCGGGAAGACGGCCGCCTTGATGCCGAACGCGACGAGGAGCACCGCGAACAACGCGGTGCGGGTGCCCGCGCTCACGCCATCGAGACGCACGGCCAGCTCGGCCATGTTCAGTGTCCCGGTGGCGGCGTACACCAGGGCGATGCCGAGCAGGAACACCAGCGACGACACCATCGACACCATCACGTAGGAGATCCCTGCCCTGACGCGGTCTGTGCTGGCGCCGATCGTCAACAGGACGAAGCTGGCCGACAGCAGCACCTCGAACCCGACGAACAGGTTGAACAGGTCCCCGGCCAGGAACGCCGTGCACACGCCCGCTGACAGCACCAGGTAGGTCGGCAGGAAGATGGACACCGGCTGGCGGTCGTCCCCGTCGCGGATGCCCTGCCCGATGGCATAGAGCACCACCGCCAACAGCACGATCGACGACACCACCAGCATCAGCGCCGAAAGCCGATCTACGACCAGTGTGATGCCAAGTGGCCCCATGCCAGGCACCGATTGGCCCCAGCCGCCGACGTGTAACGCAAGCGTGCCGTCGCGGTCGGTGAGATGGAGCAGGGCCGCACACACGACGGCGACCACCGACAGCGCTGCCAGCGTGATGGCCCGCTGCAGCCGAGGCCTGCGGCCCGCGAACAACGTGAGCGCGGCACCGACCAACGGGATCAACACCGGCAGCGGCGTCAGCGAGGCAGAGAGCGTCATCGTGACCCCTTTTGCCCGGGCAGCGCGTCGAGCTCGTCGGGTGCGTCGCTGTCCTTTGCCTTGTCGGATTCGGGGCGGTCCTCATCGCGCGCGACGGCGTCCTTGTCGCTCAGTTGCGAAACCCGGGTGTCCTCGGGGTCGTCGCTGACTTCCTCTCCCCTTGTCAACCGATAGGATCGATAGATCAACGCAAGCACGAACGCCGCGATGCCCATGGTGATCACGATCGCCGTCAGGATCATGCCCTGAGCCAACGGATCAGCTGTTGCTGTCTCGCCGTCGCTGATGCGGCCTCGCACTGGCGGGTTGCCCGACGGACCGCCGACTGTCAGGATCAGCAAGTTGATTGCATTGCCGATCAACAACAGCCCCAACAACATTCGAGTCAGGTTTCGCTCCAGCAGCAGGTAGACGCCGACGCTGATGAGACCGCCGATCAGCACCAGGGGAAGGAGGTAGGTGGTCATCGCAACCCCACCTTCGAGGCCTGGGCCATCTCAACATCGACCCGCGCACCGAGGCTGCGCAACACGTCGAGCACCAGGCCGACGACGATGAGATACACGCCCAGATCGAAGAACAACGCAGTGACGAACTTGACCGTGCCCAACACGGGCAGGTCGACGAGAATCAGTGCGGACGACAACACCGGCGCACCCACCAGTAGCGAGGCCACCGCGGTGCCCGCGGCAAGGCCGAGACCGACGCCGAGGATCTTGCCTGCGTCCAACGGCAGCGTTTCGCCGAGTTCGTAACGCCCACCGGCCAGGTAGCGCAGCACCAGTGCCAGCCCAGCGGTCAGCCCCCCGGCGAACCCGCCGCCCGGGGTGTTGTGTCCGGCGAAGAAGAAGTACGCCGACAACACCATGATCAGCGGGAAGATCAAGCGGGTGGCGACCTCCAGCACCAAAGACCGGTGCCGCGGGTCGCGCAGCTCGCTGCCGCGCAACCAGGTGACATCGCCTGCGGCCGGGCTGATCGCGATGTCCGGCAGCCTGCCGATGTCGGGTTGACCCGCGTCGGCGACCCTCGGTGCGGCACCAAAACGCCTGTGCCGGAACACCAGCGACGCAACGCCTGTCGCCGCGACCAGCAACACCGAGATCTCGCCGAGGGTGTCCCAGGCTCGGATGTCAACGAGAAGCACGTTGACCGTATTGGCGCCGTGGCCGCGGTAATACGCTGCGTCGGGGAGCAATTCGGCGATCGGTGTGCCGGTGCGGGCGGCCATCGCGAAGGCTGCCAGCGTGGTCACGGCGGCTCCGACCGCTAGTCCCAGCGCGGCGCGAGGTAGCCGGAACCTCTTGATATTGGCGCTGTCGGCTTCGGCGGGCAGCGTACGCAGCACGAGCACGAAGATCACCAAAGTCAGTGTCTCCACCAAGAACTGGGTGAGCGCCAGATCCGGTGCGCCGTGGAACACGAAGATAGTGCCGCAGCCGTAACCGGTCACCCCGACCAGCAGCACCGCGGCCAACCGGTTGCGCATCACGGTCGCTCCGAGCGCGGCGGCCAGGATCAGCAGCCCGACGACGACCTGCAGCGGCGAGTCCCACAGCTTGAAGTCGGGACGGTCGCGAGCTCCGAGGGCCAGCACGACGACGGGCAGCAGCACCAGCGTCGACAGGATGACCGATTGCGTCGCGGGGATGGAGCCCCGCTGGGTGAGCGCGGTGAGCCGCACCGACAACACATCCGCGCCCCGCAGGACGGCGTCGTAGATGCGGTCGGCGTTGCCCAGCGGCTGGTAGGCCACCCGCACCCGCCGTAGCCGGGCCCGACCGAAGAAGGCCGCGGTGCCGACCGCCAACACGAGCACCGACAACAGCAGCGGAAGGCTGATGCCATGCCACAGCGCGAGGTGGTAGTCCTCACCGCCGGGCACGGTGTCGGCGTAGTCGTCCAGCAGGTCGTCGAGCCGGGCCGGCCACAGCCCGAACACCAGCCCGGCCAGCGCGAGGATCGCCGGCGCGGCAAGGAATGTGGCGGGCGGGCGGTGCATCTCCGCGACACGGGTGCTCGGTTGTGGTAAACCCTTGCGGCCGAACGCTCCCCACAGAAATCGGAGGCTGTAGATCGTGGTGAACACCGATCCGATGACAATGCCGGCGAGTACGTACGGCGCGGCCGCGCCGAGCGTCGGGCTGTGCGCGACGGTTTCGAAGTCGGCCTCCTTGGCGACGAAGCCGAGAAACGGCGGAAGCGCGGCCATGCTTGCGGTCGCCCCGACGGCGATGATCAGCATCGGTCTGCTGTGCTGCCCGAGCCAGGCGAGCCTACGGATGTCACGGGTGCCGGTGGCGTGGTCGATGACGCCGACGACCATGAACAGTGACGCCTTGAACATTGCGTGCGCGCACAGCATGGCCAGCCCGGCGAGCATGAGGTCTCCGCCGCCTGCGCCGACCATCAAGGTGATCAAACCGAGTTGGCTGACGGTGCCGAACGCCAGGATCAGCTTCAGGTCGTACTCGCGCACCGCACGCCAGCCGGCCAGCAGCATGGTCAGCACGCCGAGGATGATCACGGTCGGTCGCCATGGCGGGAGGCCGGCGAACCCTGGCGTCATCCGGGCTACGAGGTAGACGCCTGCCTTGACCATCGCCGCCGCGTGCAGGTACGCGCTCACCGGTGTCGGTGCGGCCATCGCGCCGGGGAGCCAGAAGTGCATCGGCACAATGGCCGACTTGGACAGCGCTCCGACGAGCACAAGCATCACCCCGATCGACGCGGCGAGGCCGGTCGGGGGCGCCGCGATCAGTTCGGACAGCAGATAAGTGCCTGCCAGGTTGCCCAGCACGACGATGCCGACCAGCATGGCCAGCCCGCCGAAGGTCGTCACCAGCAGTGCTTGGGTGGCGGCGCGGCGACTTGTCGCGCGTTCGGCGTAGTGACCAACCAACAGGAACGACAGCACGGTGGTGAGCTCCCAGAAGACATAGAGCACCAGCATGTTGTCGCTGCAGACCAGTCCGAACATCGCGCCGGAGAACGCGACGAGCTCCGCGGCGAAGCTGGGCAGGCGTTTCTCGGTCTGCCCGTCGTGGTGGTGGAAGTAGTCGGCGCAGTAGAACAGCACCAGCGCGCCGATGCCCAGCACGAGCACGCTCATGATCGCCGCGAGCCCGTCGAACCGCAGCGTGATGTTCATCGACAGTCCGGGAACCCACTGCACGTCGGCCGTTGTCGCCCGGCCCGGCTGCGGCCAGTTCAGCGCGACCCAGCCCAACGAGCCCAGCGGCACCAACGCGAGCGGATAGAACGCCATCCGGCCCCACCGGTACACAAGCAGCGGGGCGACCGCCGTTGCGACGGCATGGGCGAACAGGATGGCGAGCATGGCACTCCGGATCTCGTCGGGTCGGCGATGAGCCGTCAGGCGAAGAGCGGATGGCGGGGTGTCAGCCTGGTTAAGGGCTTTGGTTTAACGCCAGTCTACGTGGGCGGATGCAGCTACCATCCGGCGTCGTGGAGACTCCCGATGTTGTGGTGGTCGGCGCTGGACCGACCGGCTTGATGCTGGCGTGCGAGCTCGCGCTCGGCGGGGCCAAGGCACGGCTGCTCGAAGAACGCACCGATATGCCCAATATCACCAGGGCCTTCGCGGTGCATGCGCGCACACTCGAGCTGCTTGACGCGCGTGGGCTGGCCGACGAACTCCTTACGTGCGGGGTGCCCGTGTACGAACTGGCCCCGCCGGGCGGGACCACGATGAACCTGCGTGAACTGCCCACCCGGTTCGGGATGGTGTTCATCGTGCCCCAGAGCGGAACCGAAAGGGTCTTGCAGGCCCGCGCGGAGGAACTCGGTGTCGAGATCGTCCGCGGCGCCAAGGTGGTCGGGCTGACGCAGGACGACACCGGCGTGACACTTGACCTTGGCGGCGGCGACAGTGTGCGGGCCGAATATGCAGTGGGGTGCGACGGCGCGCACAGCACGATCCGTCAGCTGGTCGGCATCGACTTCGTCGGCAAACAGTACGAGACGCACATCTTGCTTGCCGATGTGCATCTCACGAATCCGCCGGGCGAGACGTTATTCGGGAGAACGAACGAGAAGGGTGCGGTGGTCGTCATCCCGTTCGGCGACGGTTGGTTCCGCGCCATCGCGTGGGACCGGCTGCGCGAGCAGGCTCCGATGAACGAGCCGGTCGCGCTGGAGGAGATGCGCGACGCGTTCGTCCGGATCGCCTTCGAGGACTTCGGGATGACCGACATGCGGTGGAGCTCGCGGTTCCTGTCCGAGCGCAAGCAGGCCAGGCACTACCGGGCCGGGCGGGTCTTCATTGCCGGCGACGCCGCCCACGTGCATTCACCGCTCGGCGGGCAGGGCATGAACACCGGCATCGGCGACGCGATGAACCTGGGCTGGAAGCTGGCCGCTGCCGTCCGCAGGTCCGCGCCGCCGTGGCTGCTGGACAGCTATGAGAACGAACGCCATCCGGTCGGCGCTACCGTGCTGAAGCTGACCGACGCGTTCAACCAGCTGGTGCTGGGCCGTTCCAAGGCACAGCGCAAGGTGCAGAGCCTCGCGGTTGGAGTCCTGACGCGGATTCCGCGCACCAAGCGGATGATGGGCGAACGGCTCAGCGGCATCGGTATCGCCTATCCCCATGGGCGCGACGACGACTGGATGGTCGGCCGCCGGATGCCGGACATCGATTGCGACGGGACGCGACTCTACGAGCGGTTGCGCGAAGGGAAGTTCGTGTTGGTGACGGCCGAGCCGGTCGAGCTGGACCGGCCTGACATCGTGCACACCGTCGACAAGCATCCTGAACTGCCCGACGCCGTGCTGGTCCGCCCCGACGGCTACGTCGCCTGGGCAAGCGAACGAATGCCTGGTGCCGCCGAACTATCAGCGGCGATCGACCGCTGGCGCCCCGTGGCATAGTCCATGGGCCGCCAAACGCACCGGAATGGCATGGGAGACAAGACCGATCCCGGCGCCGAGGATCGGCCAGATCGGCCAGAAGTACCAGGCGCCTTCGGTCAACCCCACCGTGAGCCACACCGATAGCACGATGACGACCATCGCGGCGTACCCGGCGAGGTGGATACGCACGCTGCGCCGCGCGGCTTTCCTGAGGGCGTCGCGACGCCGCGGATCGTTGCGCCGGAGGCGGTCCAACGGCAGATCGGCGAGCAGTTGACGGAGCTCGGCAGTGGTGTGGGCGGCGAACACAGCCTGCAGCCGGGTCTCGTACTCATCCATCGCGAGGTAGCCCTGGGCGAGCGCCCGGCCGAGCTGGTTCGCGGTCCTGTCCCGCTCGCGATCGCCTGCGCGAACGGCTGGTGCTGTTGGGGTGGTCACGGCGCCTCACTTGCTCGATCTTGGCAGTGTCTAGTTCTGGAACCGACTATGCATCCTTAACTTGTCAATGTCAAGATCTCGGTCGGTGACGGCGGCCACCCGGCTTCGCCACGAAACGGCACGGAATCGGCAAAAATGCAGATTGGCGTCATTCGTCTGATTAACGTCAATGTCTGACGCGGGGCTTCGCTTGGCCGCCGCTATTGGTGAAGTCCAACCAATGAAAAGAGGCGGCCATGGCTGTCGACGAAACCAAGTTGAATCAGTTCCTCGGCATCGCGGTGGGTGATCTCGGCGCGGCGATCAGCGCGACACTGATCCTTGTCGGCGATCGACTGGGGCTGTATCGCGAACTGGCGAAGGGCGCCCTGACCTCGGGTGAACTGGCGCAATGCACCGGAACCAACGAGCGCTATGTCCGTGAATGGCTCGGCAATCAAGGAGCCGGCGGATATGTGCAGTTCGACGCCGCATCCGACACGTGGTCGCTGAGCCCGGAGCAGGCGCTGTGTCTGACCGACCCGAATGGTCCTGTCGACATGCCAGGGGCATACAACATCGTCGAAGCGACGTTTCATGCGCTCGAACACACGCTCGACAACTTCAAATCCGGACACGGCATGGAGTGGGGCGAACATCATCCCTGCCTGTTCGAGGGAACGGAACGATTCTTCCGCGCGGGCTACAACACAAATCTGATCAGCTCATGGCTGCCTGCCCTCGACGGTGTCGTCGACAAACTTCAGCGCGGAGCCAAAGTTGCCGATGTGGGCTGCGGGCACGGCGCCAGCACCATCCTGATGGCGACGACCTACCCGGATTCGGAGTTCGTCGGCTACGACTATCACGACGACTCGATCAGGGTCGCACGCGAAAAGGCAGCGGCGGCAGGTGCCGCGAACGCGCGATTCGAGGTCGCGGACGCGGTCGGCTACGAGGACAAGGAGTTTGACCTCATCGCATTCTTCGACTGCCTGCACGACATGGGCGATCCGATCGGTGTGTCTCGGCACGCGCGCGAGGCGATCAGCGACGACGGCACTGCGATGATCGTCGAGCCGTTCGCCAACGACCGGGTGCAGGACAACCTCAATCCGGTGGGTCGAGTGATGTACGGCGCGTCAACGCAGATCTGCGTGCCGGTCTCCCTGGCGCGCAAGGGCCCCGCTCTCGGCGCTCAGGCCGGTGAGGCGCGGCTACGCGAAGTCGTCGTTGACGGCGGCGGCTTCACACGTTTCCGGCGGGCCACCGAGACTCCGTTCAACCTCGTGCTCGAGGCCCGGCCGTAGTCACTCGGCCAGGCTGTCAGCGCGCGGCCGAGAAGGCCCGCAGCGACTCGATCTGGACCGGGTCAAGCGATGGCCGCACGGCTTGACGGGCCTTGGCGACGTCGTCGGCGGTGACGTCGGCCGCATCGATCGAGCGGCGCATCGCGGTCAGCGCGGCCTCGCGCAGCAGTGCCACGCAGTCGGCCGCGCTGTAGCCGTCCAGCTCTCCTGCCAGCGCGTCGAGGTCGACGTCGTCGCTGAGTGGGATGGATTTGCCTGCGGTGCGCAGGATTTCGCGGCGCGCCTCGGCGTCGGGCGGCTCGACGAACACCAGCTTCTCGAGCCGGCCCGGTCGTAGCAGCGCGGGGTCGATCAGATCGGGTCGGTTGGTCGCGCCGAGCACCACCACGTCGCGCAGCGGCTCGATGCCGTCGAGCTCGGTCAACAGCGCGGCGACCACGCGGTCGGTGACGCCGGAGTCGAAGCTCTGCCCGCGCCGGGGTGCCAGCGCGTCGAACTCATCGAGGAACACCAGCGAGGGCGCCGAGTCGCGGGCGCGCCTGAACAGTTCGCGCACCGCCTTCTCCGAGGCGCCGACCCATTTGTCCATCAGTTCGGCACCCTTGACCGCATGCACCGACAGCCGCCCGGAGCTGGCCAGCGCGCGCACCACGAATGTCTTGCCGCAGCCGGGCGGGCCGAATAGCAGAACACCGCGCGGCGGGGCGACGCCGAGCCGCTGGAAGGTGTCGGGATGCTGCAGTGGCCACAACACCGCCTCGGTGAGTGCTTGTTTGGTGGCGGCCATGTCGCCGACATCGTCGAGTGTCACCGACCCGACCGAAACCTCTTCGGTGGCCGAGCGCGACAGCGGGCGGATCACGGTCGTCGCGCCGATCAGGTCGTCCTGCGTCAACATCGGCGGCTTGCCGTCCGCGCTGGCCCGCGCCGCCGCGCGCAGGGCGCCCTCGCGCACTAAAGCGGACAGATCGGCGACGACGAAACCCGGTGTGCGTTCCGCGATTTCGTTGATGTTGAGCTCGTCGGCCGGCACGCCGCGCAGCAGCACCTCCAGCAGCTGCTTGCGGATGGCGCCGTCGGGCAGGCTCAGCCCGAGTTCGCGATCGCACAGGTCGGGTGCCCGCAGTCGTGGGTCGAGGCCGTCGGGCAGCGCCGAGGTGGCGATGAAGGCGACCCCGCGGGTGGCGACCGCGTTGCGCAGTTCGGCGAGGATCAGCGTCGCCACCGGATCGGCGGTCAACGGCAGCAGGGCGTCGACGTCGGTGATGAGCAGCACGCCGCCGCCGTCGCGCACCGTGGCCACCGCCGACGAGACGCTCTTGAGCCGGTCTTCGGGGCGCAGCGCGCCCACTTCGGGGCCGTCGAGTTCGACGAGCCGTCGGTCGGCGCATACGGCACGCACCAGCGCGGCCTTGCCTACCCCCGCGGGCCCTGACACCAGCACGCCGAGATTGGCCGTGGCCCCGAGCTTTTCGAGCAGCTCGGGCTGGTCGAGTGCGAGCTTGAGCCACTCCGTGAGCCGGCCGGCCTGAGCGTGGGAGCCCTTGAGGTCGTCGATGTTGACCGTTGCCGACTGCTTCGGGGTTGACACCGTGTGCTGGCCCGCCGTGGCCAATGCGGCCGGGGTGACGCCGTCGCCCCAACTCACCACCGAATTCGGTTGCACACTGACCGGTCCCGCGGGGTCGACGCCGGTGACCGTCAACAGTTCGGAGGTCCAGGTGATGCCGACGGACGACGCCAGCGCCGCGGTGGCCTCCGACGTCGGGATGTCGGGGCCGAGCTCGCGCGGCAGCAGCGACACCGTATCGCCGACGGTCATCACCTTGCCGAGCAGGGCCTGACGCAGTGTCGCCGACGAGATCGACTGGGTGGCCAGGTTCGAGCCGGTCAACGTCACCGACCGAGCGCCGTACACGGTCACCGCCGAGACGATCACGGTCGTGTCCTCGCGCAGCCCGGCGTTGGACAACGTCACGTCGTCAAGAAGCGCAGTGCCCGTCGGTGTTCCCGCAGGCGCCACCCCTGCCACCGCGGCGGTGGTGCGCGAACCGGTCAGCGACACCGCGTCCCACTCCCGAATGCCAAGGGCTGCAATCGCTTCTGGATGCAATCGCACCACGCCGCGCCGCGCGTCAAGAGCCGACGTGTTGAGGCGCGCGGTCAGCCGCAGGTGGCTCAGCGGCGGATCCTGCGCCACCTCGGTCTGCGTCATCTCACGCGCCCGGCCTGCGCAGCCCGAGCCGCAACATGGACCGCCGGTGTGGTTGCGCCCGGCGGATCGCCCGTCGCGCCGCGCGCTGCTGTCGCGGTTTGTCGCCCCACACCTCCGGATGCTCCGCGAGGAAGCGCCTGGTGCGGATGGCGAACGGGATGTGAATGACGTAGGCGACGATGATCGCCAGGATGGTGAGGTACCCGTACAGAATTGACGCCGCCACCAGGATCGCAAGCGCCGCCAGTAGCGGGGCGACCATGTTCGGCGACACGGCGAAGGTGTGGATCTTGCGCATCGGGAGGGTGCTCACCACCAGCAGCGAGACGCCGATCATCCAGATGACGACCGCCAACTCCGATGTCCACCAGCCCTCGCCGAACTGCATCTTGGCGGCCAGCGGTCCGATCGCGCCGATCGCGCCGGCCGGGGCGGGCATGCCGACGAAATACTCCTTCTCGTAGGCGGGTTGGTCCACATCGAGCAACGCGTTGAAGCGGGCCAGCCGCAGTACGATGCAGACCGCATAGAGCAGCACCACGATCCACCCCACTCGCGAGTGCGATAGCAGCGTGGCGTATACGATGAATGCCGGTGCCACACCGAAATTCACGGCGTCGGCCAGGGAATCGATTTCCTCGCCCATCCGCGAGGTCGCCTTCAGGATCCGGGCGATGCGGCCGTCGAGCGCGTCGAGGATTGCGGCGACCGCCAGAAATGCCATCGCCTCGGTCGGGCGGTTGTCCAGCGCCATCTTCACCGCGGACAGCCCAAGGCAGATGGCCGCCACCGTCATGGCGCTTGGCAGGATGCGCAGGCTAACGACGGGCGCCTTGATGTGCGGCTTCATGGCAGCTCGGCCAGCACGGTTTCGCCTGCCAGCGTCCGCTGTCCGGTGGTGATCAAGACGTTGGAGCCCACGGGCAGGTAGGTGTCCAGCCGCGAGCCGAAGCGGATCAGGCCGTAGGTGTCGCCGATCGTCAGCTTGTCGCCGACCTTGACGTTGCAGACGATCCGCCGCGCGAGCAGTCCTGCGATCTGCACGGCGACCACCTCCACGCCGCCAGAGGTGCGGATCACGATGCTGTTGCGTTCGTTGTCGGCGCTGGCGGCGGCGAGGTCGGCGGAACCGAACAGCCCGGGGCGGTGCTCGACGGCCACCACCTCACCACTGACCGGGGCACGCTGCACGTGCGCGTCCAACACCGACAAGAAGATGCTGATGCGCGGTAACGGCGTTGCGGGCAAGCCGAGTTCGGCGGGCGGCAACTCCTCGTCGACGACACAGATGAGACCGTCCGCCGGAGCGACGATGAGGCCTGGGCGCGTCGGTGGCACTCGCGGCGGGTGCCGGAAGAACGCGGCGTTGGCGGCCGCCGATGCCAGCCCCGCCCGGCGCAGCCACTTGTTGCGGCGGCCCGCCGCGGCCACCGCGAGGCTGATTCCAACGAACGGAAGGCCCTCGGGGTGCATCGGTGGTACTGCGGAACGCACCAGCGCCACGAGTCGCGCGGGGCCTGTCTTGAGGTCGGGGCGTCTGGCCATCGTGCAGCGATTCTACGGGCGGGTAGCCCGGCCCATATGCCTATGCCAGGTCCCACACCTGCACGGTCGACCCCGCGGCGACCTCGGCGACGTCGGCGTCGATCTCAAGCAGACAGTTGGCCGAGGCCAGCCAGCGCAGATGGTGTGACGCCGGCGGGCCGTAGCTGGTGACGGTGCCCGCGTCGCGGTCGAGCACACCGCGGCGGAACTGACGCTTTCCGCGCGGCGAGGTCAGATCCTCTGACAGCACAGCCGTGCGCCGCGGCCGGTCCGGATTCGGCAGCCCCATCGCGGTGCGCAGCGGCGCGCGGATGAACACCTCGAACGACACCAGCGCGCTGACCGGGTTGCCCGGCAGCGTGATGATGGGCGTGCCGCTCACGGAGCCCGCGCCCTGAGGCATGCCTGGCTGCATGGCCACCTTGACGAATTCGACCTCGCCGCCGCCGAGTGCGTCCTTGACCACCTCGTAGGCGCCCGCGCTGACGCCTCCGGTGGTGATGATGAGGTCGGCGTCGCCGGCGTGGCGGCTCAGCGCGTCGCGGAACCCGGCGACGTGGTCGCCGGTCATCGGCGCGGCGACCACATGGGCGCCGGCGTCGCGCACGGCCGCGGCCAGCATCACCGCGTTGGACTCGTAGATCTGGCCTGGCTGCAGCGGCGTACCCGGTGCCACCAGCTCCGAGCCGGTTGACATCACCAATACCCGTTGCCGCGGAAGCACTTTCAGCTCGCCCAGGCCCAGCGCGGCCGCCAGGCCCAGCGCGGCGGGCGTGAGCACCTGGCCCGCCCGCAGCACCGTGGTGCCCGCCGTGACGTCCTCGCCCGCGCGGCGGATGTGCTGGCCTGCGTTGGCGCTCGCGCGGATGGAGACGGTGTCGATTGCGCCGTCGGTGGCCTCGACGGGCACCACCGCGGTTGCGCCCCCGGGCAGCGGCGCGCCCGTCATGATTCGGTGTGCCGTACCGGGTCTCAGTGTGAGCGCGTCGGTGCGGCCTGCGGGAATGTCCTCGGCGACGGGCAACAGCACGGGCTGATCGGGTGTCGCGGCGGCGATGTCGTCGGACACCACGGCGTAGCCGTCCATCGCCGAGTTGTCGAACCCTGGCAGCGAAAGGGGCGCAACGATGTCTTCGGCCAGCACCAGGCCCAAAGTGTCGGCGAGCGGCAGCGTGACAGGTGCGCGGCCGGTGATCAGGCCCGCGACGACACGCCGGTGCTCTTCGACTGACCGCATCAGACGGGATAGGTGACGCCGGTGAGCTCTTCTGACACAGTCCATAGCCTGCGTTGGATGTCCTCGTCGTGCGATTGTGCGCTGGACTCAACGACTTTCGGGTGACCCCGCTGTTCGCCGAAGCCGTCCGGACCGTAGTACTGCCCGTTCTGCGCCGCGGGATCGGCGGCCGCGCGCAGCGTCGGAAGCGCACCCATGTCGGGCGGCTGGGCGATGAACTGCCAGAAGAACTCGGTGACCTGTCTGATGCCGCCCGGCATGTTGCGCAGAAGCTCGGTCTGCGAGCCACCGGGGTGGGCGGCGAGCGCGATGGTCGGAGCACCCTTGGCCGCCAGCCGCCGCGCCAGGTCGTAGGTGAACATCAGGTTGGCCAGCTTGGACTGGCCGTAGGCGGCGACCCGGTTGTAGCTGCGGTCGGCCTGCAGGTCGTCGAAGTGAATCTTGGCGATGATCCTGTGGCCGACGCTGCTGACCGTCACCACCCGCGAACCCTCGACCGCCAGCATGTTGTCGAGCAGCTGACCCGTCAGTGCGAAGTGGCCGAGGTGGTTGGTGCCGAACTGGGACTCGAAGCCGTCCTTGGTTGTCCCCTTGTCGGTGTACATCACTCCTGCGTTGTTGATCAGCAGGTCGATGCGGGGAAAGTTGGCACGCAGTTCGTCGGCCGCCTTGCGGATGTGGTCCAGCGACGTTAAATCGAGTTCCTGCAACGTGACGACGGCGCTAGGGCTCGCGGCCGTGATTCGACTGACGGCGTCGTTGCCCTTGTCGAGGTTGCGCACCGCCAGCACGACGTGTGCACCCCTGCCTGCGAGGACGGCGGCGGCCTCGTAGCCGATGCCGGTGTTTGAGCCGGTGATGATGGCGACCCGGCCGGATTGATCGGGCATGTCGGTCGCGGTCCACTTGCTGCTCATGGGCTCAACATACTCAGCGCGTGGCGCCTTGCGCCGCCGGTTAGTTTCGTTCTGTGGGTAAACGAGTAGGGGCGACGATTGTCGGCACGCTGATCGGTGCCGCTGTGGTGCTGCTGGGACTGCTGGTGGCCGGGTTTCGATGGCAACTGGGGCCGGTGGTCGATGCTGTCCGGCGGGTGAACCGGTCGGTGACGAACCCGCGGGTGATGCGCACCGCGGGGAGCGCACATACGCAGACTTCGGTCATTGCGCACGTCGGGCGCAAGTCCGGCCGGGTATACGAGACTCCCGTCGACATCATTTCGGCAACGACCGGCTTGCTGATCGCGCTGCCGTACGGCACCCGCGTCGACTGGCTGCGCAACGTGGTCGCCGCAGGCTCTGCCACCGTGGTCACACATGGCGACCGCGTCGACGTCGAGCGGCCGACCATCGTCGCCACCGCCGATGTGGCGGCCCTGATTCCGCGACGGACGCTGCGAACGCTGCGGTTGCTCGGCGTCAACCAATGCCTACACCTCGAAAAATCATGAATCTGGTTGACCCCGCCCATCCGCCGAGCCGGAAGGCGCCACTGGTCTGGGCGATCGGCGCCGCCATTCCGTGGCTCCTCCTGGCGACGGGCCAGGTGGTGTGGTTCGCTATCGATCCGCGGCTGCGCTGGGTGCACGCTCTTGCGGCCGTGGTGACGGTGCTGGGCATCGTGGTGTTCGTCGTCGTGGTGCCGTTGTGGCGATACCGCGTGCACCGCTGGGACATTGACGCCAAGGCGGTGTATACCCGCACGGGCTGGCTGGTGCAGGAACGCCGGATCGCGCCGATCTCCCGCGTGCAGACGGTCGACACCGAGCGCGGCCCGCTCGACCAGCTGTTCGGACTGGCCAACGTGACGGTCACGACGGCGTCGTCGGCCGGCGCGGTGCGCATCGTCGCACTGGACTCCGACGTGGCGGACCGGGTGGTCGCGCAATTGACCGACATCGCGGCGATCGGCGCCGAGGACGCGACTTGACCGCCCCGGCCGGCGAGGCGTGGCACCGGCTCAGCCCCCGCATGCTGCTGGTGCATCCGGTACACGAGGTGCTGCGCCAGATCCCGCTGCTGATCGGATCGGTGGTGCTCGGCTCGGCGACCGGCAATCCCATGTGGACGCTCTTCGGGCTGGCGCTCATCGTCGGCTACGGCGTGGCCCGGTGGTTCACCACCACTTATCGGATCGACTCCCAAGAGGTACGGCTGCGAACGGGCGTTGTGCAGCGCAAAGTTCTTTCAGTGCCGCGCAACAGGATTCGCTCGGTGTCGACCGACGCGCGGTTATTGCACCGGCTGCTCGGGTTGACGGTGCTGCGGGTGAGCACGGGTCAGGAGGCGCGGGGCGCCGCCGCGTTCGCCCTCGACGCGGTGGAGGCCGCGCAGGTGCCCCGCCTGAGGGCGATTCTGCTGGCGGACTCGCTGGCCCCCGCCGTTAACGAGGCGTCCGCGCCGGGCCGGGAGCTGGCGCGCTGGCGGCCGTCGTGGCTGCGGTACAGCCCGCTGAGCTTCACCGGGCTCGCGATGATCCTTGCCGCGGCCGGACTGGTGTACCAGGCGGGAGTCGGTGCGGCACTGCAGAATTCGCGGCTTGCGAAGTCCGGGCTTGACGCGGCGGAGCGCTTCGGGGTCGTCGCGAGCGCGGTGGTGGCTGCGGTTGCGCTGGTTGTCGCGTCCGTCGTGCTGTCGGTGCTGCGGTCGTTGGTGACGTACGGAAATCTGGAGCTGCGTAAGGACGCCGACGTCTTGCACCTCGAGCACGGGCTGCTGCGGGTGCGCGAACAGACCTTCGACATGCGGCGGTTGCGCGGTGGAACACTGCGGCAGCCGCTGCTGGTGCGGCTGTTCGGGGGCGCGCGGCTTGACGCGGTGATGACGGGTGTCGGCGGCGCGCGGGAGGCGTCGCTGCTGCTGCCGCCCTGCCCCCTGGCGACTGCCGAGGCGGTGCTGTCGGAGTTGATCGCCAGGCCCGACGCGGTGACCGGCCCGCTGCGCGGGCACGGCCCGGTGGCGACCCGCAGGCGCTGGACACGGGCGCTGGCGCTGCCTGCGGTGCTGCTTATCGCGATGGTTGCGCTGTATCCGTGGACGCCGGTGTGGCTGTGGCCTGCGCTGGCCGTGCTCACGGTGTGCTGCGCGGTTCTGGCGTTCGACCGGTCGCGGGCCCTTGGTCATCGGGTGGATACGCAGTGGCTGGTGGCGCGGGCGGGCAGCATGGATCGGCGGCGAGACTGCATCGCCGCGGCGGGAATCATCGGGTGGACGGTGCGCCAGACCCTGCTGCAGCGGCGGGCGGGGGTGGCGACGTTGACCGCTGCCACCGCGGCGGGGGTGAAGGGCTATCGGGTGATCGACGTTCCTGCGGACCTGGCCTGGTCGATCGCCGCGACCGCCTCACCCTGGGTCGCCGACAATGACTGGGCCAGCACGACTTGACGGGGTCAAGTCGTGCGCCACAATCGAGGGCATGATTACGGGCATGGCGCACGCCGGTGTGTGCGTTTCCGACTGCGAAGCCGCGGTGGCGTACTACCGCGACGTGCTCGGATGCACCGTGCTCTCGCCGCCGTACGTGATGGATGGCGACGCCATCCGCGCCGACATGGGCCAACTGTTGGCCGATCCGGCGATGAAGGCCGCGATCGTGGGGTTCGGCGATGACGGCGACCGGGTGCTCGAGGTCATCGAGTACCTGCGCGCTGACGGGAGCGACGCCCGGCGGGCGGCCGGCATGGCCGACCCAGGGCTTTCGCACATCGGACTGATCTGCGACGACCTGTATGAGACCCGGAAATCGCTGGAGGACAAGGGAGTTCACTTCCTGGTCGACGGGATCGCCGATATCGCCGGGGTGCGCACCACGTGGTTCGCCGATCCGTGGGGTGTGGTCTTCATCCTCGTAGAGAAAAGCAAGCCGGAGCGTCCGTACTTCGCGCAATTCGGGTAGCCCCGACTTGCGCTGATCCGATTGCCGTTTACTGTCGGGCCATGGCTATCGGTGGCGTGCTCTTCGACATCGATGGCGTCCTGGTAACGTCGTGGAGGCCGATACCTGGTGCGTCAAAAACCCTGCGGACATTGTCCGATCACCAGGTTGCGTGCTCGTATCTGACCAACACCACGACCAGGACCCGGGTGCAGATCGCCGAGCTGCTCACCGAGGCCGGCATGGCGGTGCGCGCCGACGAGGTCATCACGGCGGCGGTGCTGACCGCGGAGTATGTTCGCAGCCGCTATCCGCACGCGCGGTGCTTCCTGGTGAACAGCGGTCAGATCGCCGAGGACATGCCCGGCATCGACATCGTGTACTCGAGTGAGTGCATCGGGCCGAGGGCGCCGGAGACCCCCGATGTGGTGCTGCTCGGCGGGGCCGGGCCGGAGTACAGCCATCTGACGCTGTCGTGGGTCTACGACTGGATGGCGAAGGGGGTGCCGGTGGTCGCCATGCATCGCAGCACTGTGTGGACCACGACCGACGGGTTGCGGGTGGACACCGGCATGTACCTGATCGGGATGGAGGAGACCTCCGGGCGCAAGGCCACCGCCGTCGGCAAGCCCGCGCCCGAAGGGTTTCTCGCCGCCGCAAGCCGTCTCGGCGTCGATCCCGACGAGATGTACATGATCGGTGACGACCTCAACAACGACGTGCTGGCCGCGCAGGTGGTCGGCATGGTCGGGGTGCTGGTGCGCACAGGCAAGTTCCGCCAGGACACGCTGGACCGCTGGGCCGCAGACGAATTCGCGATGCAGCCCAATCACGTCATCGAATCGGTCGCGGACCTGCCGGAGCTGCTGGGGCTGTAGCGAGGCGCCGCGGTCGAAGGATGTGGCCTATGCCCGCAGCGAGCGCACTGCTTCGATGCGGGCCTTGAGCTGATCCGTCGTCGCCGCCGCGATCGGCGGGCCGCCACACACCCGGCGCAGCTCGCTGTGGATCCAACCGTGCGACTTGCCGGTGCGGTGGTGCGCGATCGAGACCAATGCGTTCAGTTCGCGCCGTAGTTCCCTCAGCTGCCCGTGCGTCGAGACGCGTGGGACCTCACCCGTCGCCGTCCGCTTGGTCAGCTGCTCTTCCTGCCTGCGCCGCAACAGATCTCGCATCTGCTCCGCGTCGAGCAGTCCGGGGATGCCGAGGTAGTCGGCCTCCTCCTCGCTGCCCGCCGGGGTCGCCGTGCCGAACGAGGAGCCGTCGAAGATGACCTGGTCCAGTTCGGCATCGGCGCCTAGCGATTCGAAGCCGTTATCCAATTCACTTGGCGCGGATTTGCGTCGCTCGACGTACTCTTCATCTTCCTGGGACTCTCGATGCGGCTTGCCCAGCACGTGGTTGCGCTGGGCTTCCATCTCACTGGCCAGCAGCAGCAGGTTGGGCACCGACGGCAGGAAAACGCTTGCTGTTTCACCGGGCAGGCGGGACCGGACGAACCGGCCGATCGCCTGCGCGAAGAACAGCGGCGTCGACGCGCTTGTGGCATACACGCCGACCGCCAGCCGAGGCACGTCGACGCCCTCCGACACCATCCGCACCGCGACCAGCCAGCGGCCGGTACCAGCCGAGAACTCGCTGATGCGGTCCGAGGAACCGGGGTCGTCGGAGAGCACCACCGTCGGGGCCGCACCGGTGATCGTGGTGAGCAGGCCGGCGTAGGCGCGAGCGGCGGTTTGATCCGAGGCGATGACCATGCCGCCGGCATCGGGCATGTGTTGGCGCAGCTGGCGCAGCCGAGTGTCGGCGGCGGCGATGACCGCGGGCATCCATTCGCCCGCCGGGTTCAACGCAGTGCGCCACGCGCGGGCGGTCTGCTCGGCATTGAGTGGCTCGCCAAGGCGCGCCGCGTGTTCCTCGCCCGCGCTGTCCCGCCACCGCGCCTCGCCCGAGTAGGCCAGGAAGACGACGGGCCGGACAACGCCGTCGGCCAGTGCCTCTGCGTAGCCGTAGGCGTGATCGGCCTGCGAAATCATCAGGCCGTCGCCGGTGGGTTCGTAGTTGACGAACGGGATCGGGCTGTCGTCGCTGCGAAACGGCGTGCCGGTCAACGCCAGCCGACGGGTGGCATCGGTGAAGGCTTCGCGGATGGCCTCGCCCCAGCTCTTTGCGTCGCCGCCGTGGTGGATCTCGTCGAAGACGACGAGGGTGCGGTAGTTCTCGGTGCGCACCCTGTGTCGGGCGGGGTGGCTGGCCACCTGCGCGTAGGTGACGACGACGCCGTGGTACTCCGACGACGTCTGCGCCGATGAATTGGTGAACTTCGGATCGAGGGCGATGCCGACCCTCGCGGCGGCCAGCGACCACTGGGTCTTCAGATGTTCGGTCGGCACGACCACGGTGATGCGCTCGACGGTGCCGTCGGCCAGCAGCTCTCCTGCGATTCGCAGGGCAAACGCAGTCTTGCCTGCGCCAGGAGTGGCGACGGCAAGGAAATCGCGTGGTTTGGCGCCAAGATACCGCACCAATGCCCGACGCTGCCAGCTTCGCAAAGCCTGGGTGTCGGGCGCTGCATTAGCCCGCACCCAAGACTCCTCACTGATCGAGGAGCAGCCTAGCGCAACGGATTACGGTTGCGCATCTTCGGCGTGTCGGCTATTCGACGAAAAAGTTGTCGTTCTTGATGAACCATTCACGGCGCTCCTCGTCGGTCAGGTCGCCCAGCTGTGCCAAGCCCTCGAAGTAGTGCTCGCGCGGTGCGCCCGGAGCAAATAGCATCAAGATCGACGTCGGCTCGTCGGCCTCGTTGCGAAAGCCGTGGATTCCCCCTGGCGGAACGTAGAGGAAGTCGTTCGGGTGCCCGTCGATCCACTCGTTCCCTTCGTGGAGCTTGACCGTCCCCGACAACACAAAGAACGCCTCGGACATAGCGCGGTGAAAGTGCGGGCCTGGTCCGCCGCCCTTCGGGGCGATCTCGACCCGATACAGCCCGTAGTGACCGTCGGTGGCGTGCTGGTTCGCAAGATAGTGGTACTTCACGAGGCCGAACGAGTCGTAATCCGGTGCCGCGCTACCCCGCCGAAGCCAGGCACTGATCTCAGGTTCGGCTTTGGTGTACCGGGCCGGGGGATAGGGCGGCACGACGAGAGACATCGGATCCCACAATAGCCGCGCAGCCACTCTGAACGGCTCCTGGCGTGTCGCTGAAAGGCGCCTGCCCATGGTAGGCAGGCGCGACACCGAATTGCGCAGGACAGGGGAATCCGTGAGTAGTCAGCTCAGCTACGTCGAAGCCGTTGTGGTTGGCGCGTTTCAGGGCGTCACCGAACTGTTTCCGGTGTCGAGCCTTGGGCATGCGGTGTTGGTTCCGGCCCTAGTCGGCGGCAGGTGGGCGCAGGACCTCAACGTGTCCGCACCGAATTCGCCGTACCTGGCGTTCATCGTCGGGCTGCATGTGGCCACCGCGGCCGCGTTGTTGGTGTTCTTCTGGCGCGACTGGCTGGCCATCGTCGGCGGATTCATCACGTCCGTGCGCCATCGGCGGGTCGGCACTACAGCCGAACGCCTGGCGTGGCTCATGGTGCTCGCGACGATTCCGGTCGGGATCGCGGGATTGGCGCTCGGCACCTGTTCAGGACCACGCTCGGACGTCCGGTACCCGCCGCGGTCTTTCTTGCGATCAACGGCGTCGTGCTCTACACAGGGGAACGGCTGCGCCGCCGCACTCCTGCAGTGATCGGCGCCACCCTGGCAGACAGCGCACTGGCGCCACCCGATGAACGCATCGCCAAGCTGCCGATCGGGCAGGGCGTGCTGATCGGTAGCGCGCAGATTCTGGCGCTGCTGCCGGGGATCAGCCGATCTGGGATCGCGATGGTGGCGGGGTTGTGGCGCGGCCTCAATCACGAAGAGGCGGCGCGGTTCTCGTTCCTGCTCGCAACGCCGGTGATCCTGGCGGCGGGGGTGCTGAAGATCCCTGACCTGTTCGGTCCGCTGGGTGAGGGCATCCACGACCAGGTGCTGGCCGGTAGCGTCGCGTCCTTCGTCGCCGCCTACCTCGCGGTGCGCTACCTGACCCGCTATTTCGAAACTCGGACCCTGACGCCGTTCGCGATCTATTGCACCGTCGCGGGCATCGGCAGCCTGGTCTGGTTGCTGCGCTGAAACTGCGCGCGCACAGGGCACATACAGGTCGGCGGCGCATAGTGCGTGCATGGATCCGGCGAGTGTGCCGCTGACGTGGTCCACGGCGCTCACGAACTGGCGGTGGGACAGCGGTGCGGGCCTGGCGATCATCGGACTGAGCCTCGGCTACGGCTTGGCATACCGACGAGCCGCACGGCGTGGTGACTCGGTGAGTCATGGACACGTCTGGTGCTTCGCAATCGGCATCGCCGTGTTGACGGTGGCGACGTTGAGCGTGATCGGCGTCTACGACGCGGTGCTGTTCTGGGTCAGGGCACTGCAGGTGTTGCTCCTGCTATTCGTGGTTCCGTTCTTCTTGGCGATGGGCCGGCCCGTTTCGGTGGTGCGCGGGGCGATGGGATCCGCCGGGCAGAGGGGGTTGGACAGGCTGTTGGCGACGCGGGCGGCGCGGCTGCTGGCGCACCCCGCGACGACGTCAGTCGCGATGCTCGCCACCCCATGGCTGCTGTACCTCACACCCTGGTACGTCGCGGCGCTGGAGCACAGCGCGGTGGCGGCGGCGACCGGGGCGATCTTGCTGCTGGTGGGGTTCGGCTACTTCTACGCGCGGCTGCAGACCGATCCGGTGCCACGTCGCTATTCCCAGCTGGTGTCGCTCGTCATCAGCATCATCGAGTCGATCAGTGACGGGCTGCTTGGCATCGTGTTGTGGCTCGGTCCGTTGATCGCCGTCGATTACTACGCACACCTCGGCAGGCACTGGGGACCGAGCCTGCGCGTTGATCAGTCGATCGGCGCCGGCATCCTCTGGATTGTCGGCGACGTGCTCGGCGTACCGTTCATCATCGTGCTGATGCGGTTGTTCTCCGCAGACGAGAAGGTGCACGCGGACGGCGTCGACAACGAACTCGAAAGCGCCCCAGAGTTATCCGGGGGGACGTCGGGTCTGTGGTGGGAGAACGATCCGCAACTGCGCGAGAGGATGGGACGGCGATGACCGTACCTCTGCTCGGGCCAGTGTCGGTATCCGGTTTCGCGAACGCCTGGTTCCTGCTGTTCTTCGTCGTCGTCGCCGTGATGCTCGCGCTGTATGCGGTGGCGCAGCGGGCGCGGCGGCGACGGGTGCTGCGGTTCGCCAACCTCGAGCTACTGCAGTCGGTGGCGCGGCCTTCTCGGCGCCGTTGGCGTCACCTGCCTGCTGCGCTGCTGGTGGCCTCCCTGGCGCTACTGACGACGGCGATGGCAGGCCCGACGCATGACGTGCAGGTACCCCGCAACCGCGCGGTGGTGATGCTGGTGATCGATGTCTCGGAGTCGATGGTGGCCACCGACGTGGCGCCGAACCGGTTGGCGGCGGCCAAAGAAGCGGGAAAGCGATTCGCCGACGAGCTGACGCCGGGAATCAACCTCGGCTTGGTGGAATTCGCAGGAACCGCAACGCTATTGATGGCGCCCACCTCGGATCACAGTGCGGTCAAGGCCGCGGTCGACAGCCTGCGGGCGGCCGAGCGCACCGCGACCGGGGAGGGAATTTTCACCGCACTGCAGGCCATCGCGGCCACGACCGCCGTCCTCGGCGGCGGGGATGGGCCACCGCCTGCGCGCATCGTCCTTGAGTCCGACGGAAAAGAAACCGTGCCTGGCGACCCTGACGCGCCGCGCGGCGCGTTCACCGCGGCGCGCGCGGCCAAAGATCAGGGCGTCGAGGTGTCGACGATCTCGTTCGGCACTCCGGACGGGACCGTCCACCTCAACGATCAAGACATTCCCGTGCCGGTGGACGACACGACGTTGCAGAAGATCAGCGAGATCTCCGGCGGGCAGGCATTCCATGCGGGCAGCCTGGACCAGCTCAACACCGTGTACGCCACGCTGCAGCGGATCATCGGATACGAGACGGTTCCCGGCGATGCCAGCGCTGCATGGATCCGGCTGGGAGCGGTGAGTCTCGCCGCGGCCCTGCTGGCCGCGGCGCTGCTCAACCGGCGGCTGCCGGACTGAGCCTCACACGGGCAGCCTGCGGTTGATCAGCAGTCCCAGCGCCGCCCCGATGGAGGCCACGATGACCGCCAGCCGCAACCAGCCCGCGCTCGCAGAGCCGCGCGTTATCTGAAAACCCATTTGGTCTTCGACCGCGGTGAACTTGTTGTTCAGCTGGTCGGCGGTTTGGGCGCTCGAGGTCTGGCCACCGGAGAGTCGCGCGATGGCCTTCATCATGTCGTCGTCGACGGGCACCGGCACGGTCTCGTTCTTGACCTCCACATGGCCGGCGGCGGTGCCGAACGCAATGGTGGAGATCGGCACGCCCTGTGCCTTGGCGGCGCGCGCGGCCGTGTAAGCCCCATCGGTGTTGTTGGGATTGTCGGGCTTGTTCTCTTTGCCGTCGGACAGCAGCACGATGCGTGCAGGCGGTGGCTTGTCCTGCGGGCCCATCAGCACCGCGTTCACGGTTTGAATCGCCTGCAGCGCAGCGAAAATCGCCTGCCCGGTGGCGGTGCTGTCGGCCGGGCGCAGTTTGTCAAGGGCGGTAACCGTTGCGGCGTGGTCGGGAGTTGGGGACACCAGGACATTGGCGGATCCCGCGAACGCGATGAGGCCCAGATTCACTCCGGGTGTCACATGCTCGGCGAACTGCTGCGCGGCGTGCTGGGCGGCGGCCAGTCGGTTGGGCGGAACATCGGTGGCCAACATGGACTGCGACACGTCGATGACGAGCATGATCACCGCGCGGTTGCGCGGCACCCGCACGTCTCGGGTCGGCTGGGCGAGCGCGATGGTCAGCGGCAGCAGCGCAAGGAGCAACAGCGCCATGGGCAGATGCCGCCACGGCGACGGCCGTGACGGGGCAACCGAGGGCACCGCGGCAGGATCGGCGAACCGGCGCATTCGTTGACGCCGGCGGCGCTGGGCGGCCAGGTAGACCGCCAACACAGCCGCCGGTGCCAACAGCGCGAAGAGCCAAACCGGGTCCTCGAACCCGGACAACGACAGCAGACCCAAACCAGGAACCGTCACTGGCTCACTGTGGCCCCTGCTTCTGGCAATCGGCTGTGGCCGCGCCACACTCAGCCGACCGGGGACACCACCGAAGTCAGCTGGCTGTGGCCGCGCCACACTCAGCCGACCGGGGACACCACCGAAGTCAGCTCCTCCGACACCGCCCACAGCCTGCGCTGCGCGTCGGTGTCGTGGGACGCCACGCTTGACGCCACGACCTTCGGATGGCCCCGTTGTTCGGCGAAACCATCAGGTCCGAAATACTGCCCGCCGAGCACGCCAGGATCGGTTGCCGCGCGCAAGGTCGGCAGCGCACCCATGTCGGCGCTCTGGAAGAGCGGTTCTGCCAGCCTGGTCGCGGCGGCAACCAGCGGCGGCAGATTGCGGGTCAGTTCTGTCTTCGATCCGCCGGGGTGTGCCGCGACGGCGATGGTGTTCGTGCCCGTCAACCGGCGCTGAAGTTCGTAGGTGAAGAGCAGGTTGGCCAGCTTGGCTTGTCCGTATGCGCCGACCCGGCGGTAGCTGCGGTCGGCCTGCAGATCGTCGAAGCGGATTCCGCGGACGAAACGATGGCCCTGGCTGCTGACCGTCACGATGCGTGAACCCGTCGCCCCCAGCACCCGATCGAGCAGCAGATTGGTCAGCGCGAAGTGGCCCAGATGATTGGTGCCGAACTGCAATTCGAAGCCATCCTTGGTGGTCGACTTCGGCGTGAACATCACGCCGGCGTTGTTGATCAACAGATCGATGGATTCGTGATTGGAGCGCAGCTCATCTGCGGCCGCGCGGATGGAGTCCAGCGACGACAGGTCGAGCTCCTGGAGCTGGACCTGCGCGCCCGGGGTGGCCTGTTCGATGCGGCGCGCTGCCTCTTTGCCCTTGTCGAGGTTGCGTACGGCTAGCACGACGCTGGCACCCTTAGCGGCGAGCGCGGCGGCCGTCTCGAAGCCAAGGCCGGTGTTGGCCCCGGTGATGACGGCGGTGCGACCCGTCTGGTCGGGAATGTTAGCGGTGGTCCACTTGGACATGAGCCTCTCCTACAATGAGTTAAACGGGGCGGACGCTCCGGTTGATGACAACCGTACGGAACGCACGCCCCGTTTAGTCCATTCCCCAACGCCCGGGGGGGAGGTGTGACTTGGCTCAACCCGACCGGCCATTGCGCGCCGACGCAGCGCGCCATCGTGCGCGGGTGCTTGAGACGGCATACGAGACGTTCGCCGCCGAGGTTCTTGCCGTGCCGATCGACGAGATCGCCCGGCGCGCAGGCGTCGGTGCGGGGACCGTCTATCGGCATTTCCCCACCAAGGAGGATCTCTTCCTGGCGGTCATCGAGGACCGCATCAGCCACCTCGTCGACGACGGTCGCGCCCAGCTGGCAACCGGGAATCCGGGTGAGGTGCTGTGCAGGTTGCTGCGGTCGATGGTGCTGCAGTGGGGCGCGACGGACCGCGGTCTCGCCGACGCGCTCGCCGGGGTCGGAATCGACATCAAGGCCGCGGTGCCCGAGGCCGAGGAGGCCTTCCTGGGGCTGCTCGGCGAACTGCTGCGGGCAGCGCAGATGGCGGGCACGGTGCGCCGTGATGTCGATGTGTCCGACGTGAAGGCGATCGTGGTCGGATGCCAGGCGATGCAGGCCGACACCCCCGATGCCGCCCAGCGGCTCACGGAGGTCGTCCTTGACGGTTTGCGGGCGCCATGACGACCTTGCACTCGCCCTGGTCGAGTGCTAGAAAGGCAGTTGGCACTCGCGACCGGCGAGTGCTAGGTCGGGACGGTGAGGCCGAGCCGCACAGCTCATGGTCGTCCGTCGCGGGCACTGCGCCCGACCACAGACGTGTCATCCCCTAATCGGAGGAATCACTTCGCAATGGCCAAGACAATTGCGTACGACGAAGAGGCCCGCCGCGGCCTCGAGCGGGGCCTGAACGCCCTCGCTGACGCCGTAAAGGTGACGTTGGGTCCCAAGGGTCGCAACGTCGTGCTGGAGAAGAAGTGGGGCGCCCCCACGATCACCAACGATGGTGTGTCCATCGCCAAGGAGATCGAGCTGGAGGACCCGTACGAGAAGATCGGCGCTGAGCTGGTCAAGGAAGTCGCCA
>JAOPVX010000388.1 GCA_025965975.1 Mycobacterium sp.
TCAAGAAACGAGTCGAGGCTGAGTGATCTCCCGCCACCCCCGCCCGATGTGAATCCGCGTGCCCCGACTAATGCCCGGATCAGTCTCTTCGTCGGTAAGGGCGGGGTAGGTAAGTCAACGTTGGCCACCGCCACGGCGGTGCGCGACGCGCGCGCCGGGTTGCGGGTACTGATCGTCTCCACCGACCAGGCGCATTCGATCGGCGACGTGTTGGGCACCGCCGTCACGCCGACGGGCCTTCGTGAGCCCACCCGGGTGATGGCCGACGACGCCGACGCCGGCGGCGGGTTCCTCGACGCGCTTGCCCTGGACACGCTGGCGCTGCTGGCCACGCGGTGGCGGGAGAGTGCAGGCATGCTTTCCGGTCGCTTTCCCGAGTCGGATCTGGGAGACATTGCTCCAGAAGAACTTTCGGCCCTGCCCGGCATCCAGGAGGTGCTCGGCCTGCACGAAGTCGGCGAACTGGCCGCCTCGGGGCAGTGGGACCACGTCGTGGTGGACTGCGCGTCGACCGCCGATGCGCTGCGGATGCTCACGCTGCCCGCGACGTTCGGTCTGTACATGGAGCGCGCATGGCCGCGGCATCGGCGGCTGTCCACCGGCGCCGACGATGCCAGCACGGCGGCGGTGATCGGGCTGGTTGAACGCATCAGCGCCGAGACCGAACTGCTGGGCTCGCTGCTCACCGATGGTGAACGGGTCAGCGCAAACCTGGTGATGACGGCCGAGCGGGTGGTCGCCGCAGAGGCGGTCCGCACCCTGGGCGCACTGGCGCTGATGGGTGTGCGAGTCGACGAGCTGATCGTCAATCAGATTCTGGTTCAAGACGATTCGTACGAGTATCGCAATCTGCCAGAGCACCCCGCATTCGACTGGTACTCCGAGCGCATCTCCGAACAGCAGGCGGTGCTCGACGAGCTGGACACCACTATCGGTGATGTGCAGCTCGTGCTGGTCCCGCACCTCGCTGGCGAACCGATCGGTCCCAAGGCGCTCGGTGAATTGCTCGACAGCGCACAACGGCGCGACGGGTCGCCGCCGCCAGGGCCGCTGCGGCCGATCGTCGACCGCGAATCGGGAACTGGACTCGAAGCGACCTACCGGTTGCGGCTAGAGTTGCCGCAGGTCGACTCCGCCGCTTTGACGTTGGGCCGGGTCGACGACGACTTGATCATCGGCGCAGGCGCTATGCGGCGCCGGGTTCGGCTGGCGTCCGTGCTGCGGCGATGCGTCGTGGTGGGTGCCCAGCTAAAAGGTAGTGAACTGACCGTGCGTTTTCGACCGAATCCGGAGGTGTGGCCAGCATGACCGGGTCTCACCGCGACACCGGAGCCGCTGGGCGGCGACATCCTGACCTAGCTCCCGAATTGCGGCAGCTGGCCCAGACCATCCTCGATCGCCTCGACCCCGCGGTGCGATCGGCCGCAGCTCGGGCGGCGGGCAGCAGGGACGGTCCCGGCAAGTGCCAGCAGGTGTGGTGCCCGGTGTGTGCGCTGGCGGCGTTGGTGGCCGGTGAGCAGCATCCGCTTCTGACCGTCGTCGCCGAGCACAGCGTGGCGCTGCTGGCGGTCATCCGCGCCGTCGTAGCCGACACAGCGGATTCAGCAGACACCGCGGCGGGGCCCACGGGTCAACAGCCGCCGCCCGAGAGCCCGCCACCGACCGATGGTCCCGGTGGTGGTGAACCGCCGCCTGCCGGCCCGGGGCACTATCAGCACATCCCGGTGACGGTCGAGGAGTGAAGACGCCAGGTTGACGCTCGGCAGCGCCGACGAGCTGTGGTCGCATCCACATTGCGTGGGTAAAGTTGTCGCAAAGCACCGTCCGGTGCTCCGTGATGGGGAGGGTCCATGTGGTACTGGCTATTCAAGTACGTCTTCATGGGCCCGTTGCTGTCGTTGCTTGGCCGTCCGAAAATCGAAGGGCTGGACTATGTTCCGCATTCCGGCCCGATGATCCTGGCCAGTAATCACCTCGCCGTCGCCGACAGCTTCTATCTGCCCCTGGTGGTGAGCCGCCGGATCACCTTCCTTGCCAAGGCCGAGTACTTCACAGGAACCGGGCTCACGGGCTGGTTCAACCGCTGGTTCTACACCGCCGCCGGGCAGGTGCCGATCGACCGTACCGACGCCGACAGCGCCGAGAGCGCACTGAATACCGCCGAGCGGATCCTCGCCGAGGGCAAGCTGCTCGGCATGTATCCGGAGGGCACCCGTTCGCCCGACGGGCGGCTGTACAAGGGCAAGACCGGCCTCGCGCGGCTGGCGCTGCAGACCGGTGTGCCGGTCATTCCGGTCGCAATGATCGGAACCGACCTGGTCAACCCGCTCGGCAGCAAGATGTGGCGGTTCGGTCGCGTTCAGGTCAAGTTCGGCAAGCCGATGGACTTCAGCCGGTTCGAGGGCCTGGCAGGCAACCGGTTCATCGAGCGTGCGGTGATCGACGAGGTGATGTACGAGCTGATGCGGCTTGGCGGCCAGGAGTACGTCGACCTCTACGCCGCCGACATCAAAGAGGGCAGCGACGGCAAGGACGACATCGCGGTCAAGCCGCCGGCGCGGATGCCCGAAGCAGCTGCGGGCTGATCGACCGATCGGCCGACCAAGCGGGCACGGTGCCAGCCACCGCGATCACCGCGATCGCCCACCACGCATACGAACCGCCCGCGAGCTGACGCCACAGCGATGCCGCGGTCTCGTGATGCTCGGGCATCAGGGGGATCGGCGTCCACACCATCACCGCGATACCGGCCGCGGTCACCGCGGCCAGCGCAAGGTGCCGCAGCCGGAACGCCACCACCGCGGTGACCAACACCGCCGGCAGCGCCCACACCCAGTGATGCGACCACGACACCGGCGACACCACGAGGCCGAACATCGCCACACAGATCAGTGCCAGCACGGGTTGGCCGGCACGCAAGACCCGTCGCGTCGCCCACACCGTCAACCCGAGTACCGCGAAACAGGCCAGCGTCCACAGCACGAACCGCTCGCCCTCGCCGAGACCAAGGCGGGCCAGCGCGCCCGCGATGTTCTGATTGGTGTTCAGCGTCGCGGTGCCGATGCGGTCGGTGTTGCGCACGGTGTCGGTCCAGTACTCCAAGGAGTCCCGCCATGCGAGCGCGAAGCCGGCAAGGGTAGCCACCACTGCCGATGCCGCGGTCACCAGCAGGGCGCGGGTGTCGCGGCGCAGCAGGAAGTACAAGAGAAACACCGCGGGGGTGAGCTTGAGGGCGATCGCGACGCCAAGCAGCATGCCGCGCGGCCACGGCGTACTGCGGGGCAGGCAGTCGGCGATGACAAGGGTCATCAGCACGACGTTGATCTGGCCGAAGTCGAAGTTCGCCCGGATCGGCTCCAGGTAGACCACCGCGGGGGCGACGATCGCCGCGGCCACCCAGCACCGCCGCAGCCACCCGGGCTCGGAGGTGATCGACGACTGCAGCCAGACGTCGAGGCGGGTCAGCACGATCACGGTCGAAGCGATCAACAGCACGAAGGTGGTCACCGTGATGGCGGCGCCGGCCCCCGAGAGCGGGAGCAGGGCGAACGGGGCGAATGCGATCGCCGCGAGCGGTGGATAGGTGAACGGCAGTTCCAGCCCCGCGCGGGTCTCGAACATGGCGCCGTCGGCATACAGCGGCTTGCCGTCCAGCCAGGCCCGACCGCCCATGCGGTAGACGTCGATGTCGATGCGGTAGGTGACGTGGCCGAGCAGCCGCCAGCCGGCCCACACCACCGCAGCCAGCGTGAGCAGCTGAAACAGCCGCCACGCGCCGGTGGGCCACCAACTAGCCCCGCCGGGCGACCGCCACATACTCATCTCGGACAACACACTATCGGCCGCCCGCGGCGCGTCGGACCATATCCTCGGCACGTCGCGGCCCCGACGGCGTAAGTTTTTTGCGTGCATCTGTCGTTTGACCTCGTCATCGGGATCCCGCACGGGCGGCTGCCGCTCGTCTTCTGCCTCGTCGCGTTCATCCTGACTTTCTTCGTCACCCGCACGATCGTTCGCTACATCCGGAGCCACGCCGACAGCGACAAGCCCCGCAAATGGTGGCA
>JAOPVX010000390.1 GCA_025965975.1 Mycobacterium sp.
AGCCCGTGGTGCGGCCCAGCTTGCAGGCGATGTCGCCAAAGGCCGGATCGGGGCCGATGCCGTCGATCTGGAATCCCTTGACGTTGTTGACCGGCTGGACCTTCTGCGGGTCGAACTGGATGACGGCGTAGTCGAGGGCGTCGTTGCCTGCGACCATCGTGCCGAGCACCCCGGCGGCCTCGGCACCTTCGGCGGCGACCTGTTCGCCGGGTCCGCCACAGTGCGCCGAGGTGAAGCCGATGAGATTGCCGCGGTTGTCATTGCCGATCGCGGTCAGCGTGCACATGGTGTCGTTCTCGACCACGATGCCCGAACCACCGCCAAGCGGGACCAGGCCATCGGCGTTGGCGAGTGCGGAAGGCAGCAGAAGCGCGGCGAAGGCCGCGAAAATCGTGGAAATCGTCAGGCAGCGGACGCTGGTCCTCAAGTATCTATCCCCTATCGACGTGCCGCCCGACCATCCGATCCGGCAAGTCTATCGTCGGCCCGGATCGTTTCGATGGACGCCACGTGGCAACATGAACCGCGACTGGCACCGGATGCGGGGAGGAATTGTTCCGTGAGTGATCGCAAGGATGGCGTGCCGACGACGGTGACCTCGATACCGCTGGTCGATCCGCACGCTTCCAAGGCCGACCCGTCCATCGGTGACCTCGTCAAGGACGCGACAACACAGGTGTCGACGCTGGTGCGGGCCGAGGTCGAATTGGCCAAGGCCGAGATCACCCGCGACGTCAAGAAGGGCCTCACCGGCAGCGTCTTCTTCATCCTGGCGCTGGTGGTGCTGTTCTACTCCACCTTCTTTTTCTTCTTCTTCCTCGCCGAACTGCTCGACACCTGGCTGTGGCGGTGGGTTGCCTTCCTGATCGTGTTCGGGATCATGGTGCTGGCCACCGCGGTACTGGCGCTGTTCGGCTACCTCAAGGTGCGACGGATCCGCGGGCCACAGAAGACCATCGAGTCGGTCAAGGAAACGCGCGAGGCGCTCACGCCCGGGCACGACAAGGACAAGGCGCTCACGTCGCCGAACGGCCAGGCCTCACGTGACCTGACCGCCGATCCGTCGGGTTGGTAGTGGCCCCACCCGACCCGTCGGTGGTGCGGATCGACGGTCCCTGGCGTCATCTCGAGGTGCACGCCAACGGGATTCGCTTTCACGTCGTGGAGGCGGACGCCCCAGGCAGCGCGCCTCCGCCAACGGATCGCCCACTGGTAATCCTGCTGCACGGTTTCGGCTCGTTCTGGTGGTCCTGGCGCCACCAGTTGCGCGGCTTGACCGGCGCCAGAGTCGTGGCGGTCGACCTGCGTGGCTACGGCGGCAGCGACAAGCCGCCCCGCGGCTACGACGGATGGACGCTCGCAGGTGACACCGCGGGGCTGGTGCGCGCACTTGGTCACACGGCGGCGACGCTGGTGGGCCACGCCGACGGCGGTCTGGTGTGTTGGGCAACCTCTGTGCTGCACCCGCGAATGGTGCGGGCGATCGCCGTCGTCAGTTCACCGCATCCGGTCGCACTGCGGGCCTCGGCGCTGACCCGGCGTGACCAGGGCCGGGCGCTCCTGCCATGGATGCTGCGCTATCAGGTGCCGATATGGCCGGAGCGGTCGCTGACCCGCCACAACGCCGAGGAGCTGGAGCGGCTGGTGCGAAGCCGCGCCAGCGGTAAATGGCTTGCCTCAGAAGACTTTTCCGAGACCATTCGACACATGCGGCAGGCCATCCAAATTCCGTCGGCGGCGCACTCGGCGCTGGAGTATCAGCGCTGGGCGGTGCGCAGCCAGCTGCGCGCCGAGGGCAGGCGGTTCATGCGCTCGATGAAGCGGCCGCTGGCGGTGCCGGTGCTGCACCTACGCGGCGACGCCGACCCGTACGTGCTGGCCGATCCGGTGTACCGCACACAGCACTACGCCCCGCACGGCCGCTACGTATCCATCGCCGGCGCAGGACATTTCGGCCACGAGGAAGCGCCTGAGGTGGTCAACGAGCAGCTGTCGCGGTTCCTGGCGCAGGTGTACGGCTAGCCGACACAGGCGCCCGTCGCGACGCGCTGCGTGCTGCCGAGCCTGTCGAGCTGGCGCGAGACTTCCTTCGCGGTGAGCACGAAGCCGGTGTCGGCGTCGTCCACCGCGGCGCCGAACACCACGCCCAGCACCTTGCCCGTCCGGTCAATCATCGGGCCGCCCGAATTTCCTTGCCGCACAGTACCTCTGATCGTGTACACCTCGCGGGTCACGGTCGCGGTGCGGTAGATGTCGGGGCCGTTGAGCTCGATGGTCTCACGCACACGGGCTGGCGTCGCGGCGAAGTCGCCGCCGCCCGGGTAGCCCATCACGACGGCATCTGTGCCGGTCGGCGCGGCGCCCTCGCCGAACGCCAGCGGCTGAGACGGGAGGTTCGGCACGTCCAGAATTGAGATGTCGGCTTCGGGGTCATAGGACACCACGCCCGCGTCGTAGGTTTGGCCGTCAGCCTCGACCGTTACGCTGTCGGAGCCCGCGACCACGTGCGCGTTCGACATCACGCGGTTCGGTGCGACGACGAAACCGCTGCCCTCCAATACCTTTTGGCATCCGGGTGCGACACCGCGGATCTTGACGACGCTCGGTCGGGTGGCTGCCACGACAGCATCGTTGGCCAGCGCGGCATCCGGGGCGTCGACCGCGATGATCGGGGTGCGGCCGTACTCCGACAGCACGTCCGGCAGGCCGGACGTGTCGAGCAGCGCCGACAGCCGGGTCGGGACGGACTTCAGCCAGCTGGGAGCCACCTCGTCCACCTGGGCCAGCACCTTCGAGCCGCGCACGGCGGCGGCAAGGTTCGGTTGGTCCGACTTGGTCAGCGGGGTGGCCAACATCCACGCCGCGACCAGCACCGCGACCAGTTGCAGTCCCACGCCGATCACCGAGTCGAAGGTGCGCAGCGCGCGGTTGCGGAGGGCCCCGCGCACCGCGCGGCCCAGCACCACACCGGCGATCTCTCCGATCACCACCAGCGCGAGGATCAGGAACAACGTGACGAACAGCTTGGAGCGGGGGCCGCCGACGTGGTTGACGATATGCGGCGCCAGCAGCACCCCTGCGACCGCGCCGAGAACCACCCCGACGAACGACAGCAGGGAGCCTAGCGCGCCGGAGCGCCATCCGGAGATGGCAGCGACGAACGCGATCGCCAGGACGGCGAGGTCAAGCCACTGTGACGATGTCATTGTTGAGCTTCACCGTAGCTCTCCTCGTGCCCGACGAGGGTCATTGCGTCGTCGAGTTCGCGAACGTCGTCGGTGTTCCACGGCTTGGCCCAGCCCGCCACGTCGAGCATCGCCGAGATCACCTGACCGGTGAACCCCCACACCAGCATCTCGTTGAGCAAAAACGCCGGACCGGCGAAGCGCCGCGTATTCTCCTTGCGGTACACCATGATCCGGTTCTCGGGGTTGATGAACGCGCGCACCGGCACCCGCGCAACGATGGCGGTTTCTGATTCGTCGACGACGGCCACCGGCCCTGGATCCGGTGAGTAGGCGAGCACCGGTACGACGTGGAAGCCGGACGGCGGTATGTACATCCGCTCCAGCGTGCACAACGGGTGCAGCCGGCTGGTGTCGATACCGGTCTCCTCGTTGGCTTCGCGCAGCGCGGTGTCCACCGGTCCGTCGTCAGCCGGGTCGGCCGCTCCGCCGGGGAACGCGGCCTGGCCTGCGTGGTGGCGCAGCGTCGAAGCCCGCACAGTGACCAATAGGTCGGCATCGTCGGGCAGGCCGCCGGACGGAGAGTCGGTCGGGCCCGAGAACAGCACCAGCACCGCGGCATCGCGCTTTTCTCCGGTGATCGCGGCCTTCGTGTTTGCCGCGGTCACCATCGCAAGCACCTCGGGGGGTACACGCCTGCGATAGGCCCGCTTCACGTCGTGGGAGTTGTCGACCAGCGGCTTGAGCCAGGAAGGGGCGGCGTCGGGGGCCAGCTTGCCCACTCCACTGCCCCAGCTCACCCCGACACTCCAATCTTTGGGTCCACTGCCGCGGCGATCTCGTCGGCGCTGGCGAAGGACCGCGGCAGGACTTCGGCAACGCTACCGTCCGCGCGAAGCACCACCGTCGCTGGCATGACGTTGGGAACCCGCAATGCTGCGGCGATCAGCCTGCGCCCGTCCTGCAGTGTTGGCAACCGCACACCGAGGTCGGCAAGCCGCAGCAATGCCGCGGCTTCGTTCTCGTCCTGGTGCACCGTCAGCACGGTGACGTCGGGGCCTGCCCTGCGCTGGTACTCGGCCATGGCGGGCAGTTCCTCGGCACACGGCGCACACCAGTAGGCCCACAGGTTGAGTACCGTTGCCCGGCGTGCGGATGCGACGGCCTTGGCGACGTCGACATTTGTGCCGTCGCCTGCGCATTCGAGCGTGATGCCGCGCAGTGGCTCCGGTCCTGGCCCGGTCCCGGCAGGGGGACACGGGGAAAGGTCGGCGCTGGCCCGCGGGCCTGCCAGCGCCTCGGCGGTGTCCGCGTCGCGGCGGTCGCGGGCCTGGCCCGGCCCCAACGATCCGGTCGGCGAACTGTTGTCCCCCAACTGCGTCGACAACGCCACGCCCAGCGCGACCACGACGACCATCACTGCGACGGTCCACCGGGTCGATGTGTTCATCGGGGGGTGAGGCGGCTACAGTCCGGCCAGCGCCAGCAGGTGCTCGGTCTCCGGGCCCTTCACCAATGGCGCGGCGACCAGCGGATCGGTCGGCCCTGTGCCGAACGACGGGCAGTCCTTGGCCAGCACGCACACGCCGCAGGCAGGTTTTCGCGCGTGGCACACGCGGCGGCCGTGGAAGATCACGCGATGGCTCAACAGCGTCCACTCGCTGCGCTCGATGAGCTCGCCGACGGCGTGCTCGACCTTGACCGGATCCTCTTCGGCGGTCCAGCGCCACCGCCGCACCAGCCTGCCGAAATGGGTGTCGACGGTGATCCCTGGAATGCCGAATGCGTTGCCGAGGATGACGTTGGCGGTCTTGCGGCCGACACCGGGCAGCGTCACCAGCTCGTCCATGGTGTTGGGCACCTTGCCGTCGAACCGCTCCACCAGTTCCTGGCCGAGCCGGATCAGCGAGTTGGCCTTGTTGCGGTAGAAGCCGGTGGGCCGGACGAGCTCTTCGAGTTCGGTGCGGTCGGCCTTGGCATAATCCAGCGCTGTGCGGTAGCGCTTGAACAACGCCGGCGTGGTGAGATTGACCCCCTTGTCGGTGCTCTGCGCCGACAGAATAGTCGCCACTGTCAGTTCCAGCGGATTGGTGAAGTCCAGCTCACAGTAAACATGCGGAAATGCTTGTGCCAGTGTGCGATTCATCCGGCGAGCGCGGCGGACCAGGCCGATGGGGGTCTCGTTGTCCCACTTCCGCGAGGAGGCGCGCCGAGCCGGCTTTGCGGCGGCCGACTTGCCTGCTGAAGTTTCACCAACGGTCACGGACGCCAGCGTACGCAGCGGGTCTGACTCTGCCGGGATCGGACCGGTGCGGACCGGTGACATTTCGTGATCCCACCGAGACCTTCGCCGTGTTTACTTCACCCTTGTGTCTTGGTTGCTCGCTGCATTTATTCCGGGGTTGCTGATGCTGGCAACATTCGGGCTGCAGCGGCTCGAATCGGCCCTGGACGACAACGCCGTCTCGGCCTCGGATGTGGCCGAGTTTCTCGAGCAAGCCGAGACCGATGACGTGAACACGCTGGCGCGGGAGGGCATGGGCCGAGCGCTGGACAGCATGCATCAGCGGTTGGGCGAACGGGATTGGCCGCTTGACGGCGGAACGGGCGCCGTTGAGATGACAAGTTTGCCAACACGGCTGTACCTGCATCACGGGTCGAATCCTGAATTTCAGCCGACTCGGCATGCCAATCGTGTGTAGCGTGGGCTAGTCGCGAAATGGCGTACCTCTAGACTGATCTCGCTAACCAGTCAGAGGTCGCTTGCGCATGTCATATCACCCAACAGCTTAAGAGGGGCAACGTGGACGAGATCCTGGCGCGGGCCGGAATCTTCCAGGGAGTCGAACCCAGCGCCGTTTCCGCGCTGACCAAGCAGCTGCAGCCCGTCGACTTCCCACGCGGGCCCACCGTGTTCGCCGAGGGAGAGCCTGGCGATCGGCTGTTCATCATCATCTCGGGGAAGGTCAAGATCGGCCGCCGCTCGCCGGACGGCCGCGAGAATCTGCTCACCATCATGGGTCCGTCGGACATGTTCGGTGAGCTCTCGATCTTCGACCCGGGCCCGCGGACGTCGTGCGCCACGACCATCACCGAGGTGCGGGCGGTGTCGATGGACCGCGACGCGCTGCGCGCGTGGATCGCCGATCGCCCTGAGATCGCCGAGCAATTGCTGCGAGTCCTGGCCCGCCGACTCCGTCGCACCAACAACAATCTGGCCGACCTGATCTTCACCGACGTGCCCGGCCGAGTGGCCAAGCAGTTGCTGCAACTCGCGCAGCGGTTCGGCACGCAAGAGGGCGGCGCGCTGCGCGTGACGCACGACCTGACGCAGGAGGAGATCGCACAGTTGGTCGGCGCCTCGCGTGAGACGGTCAACAAGGCGCTCGCCGATTTCGCCCACCGCGGTTGGATTCGCTTGGAAGGCAAGAGCGTGTTGATCTCCGACAGCGAAAGATTGGCGCGACGGGCCCGCTGAGGCGCCTAGCTCCGCAGGTA
>JAOPVX010000392.1 GCA_025965975.1 Mycobacterium sp.
ATGCTCTGTCACATCTGTTCTCGGCCGGGCGAGCGCATTAACGCTGTCGCGGGCGGGTGCAACCAGGTACAGCGAACCGGCGACGACGACCAGCCCGTCGGCGCCCGCGGAGGTGACGGCGTTGCGCAGTGCCATCCCGACGTCGGGGTTGGCCATGGCCGGCGCACCGGATCGGCGCGCGGCCGATGCAACCGACTCCGAAGACACCGAAGTCGTCGAATACACCTGTGTTGCGATGACAAGGTCGAAGTCCTCGACGCCGATACCGCGCAGGACTTCCGAAGGATCGCGAGTGCCCGACGCCGCGCACACCAATACCCGTGGTTTCAGGGTTGGAAAGTACTCATCCAGCGTGTCACGCAAGGCGCGCGCGGCGGCACCGTTGTGCGCACCGTCGACGATGATGACCGGTGCGGCGCTGCGCACGATTTCGGCGCGTCCATTGAGGTGTACCGAGCCCAGTGCGCGGTGAACTGCTGCAGTGTCGATGGGCGATTCGAGAAACGCTTGAGCCGCCGCCAACGCCAAGGCCGCGTTGCGGGTCTGGTGCGCTCCGAGCAGATTGATCGGTACCGCGCGGTGAATACCCCACGGAGTAACCAGATCAACGGTGGACCCCCCAGCCGAAAGCTGCCGGCGCGCCACCGAGATGTCCACACCCAGTTGCAGAAGCCGACCCGGCTTTTGGGTCAGGAAGATGGGCAACACATCGGGGTCGGTTTCACCCAGCACCAGCGTCGTTCCGGGCCGCACGATGCCCGCCTTTTCCATGGCGACGTGCATCCGGCTGGGTCCGGCGAATTCGGTGTGATCGAGATCGACGTTGGTGACCACCGCGACGGTGCTGTCGAGGATGTTGGTGGCGTCCCAGCGGCCGAGCATGCCCACCTCGACGACGGCGGCATCGACTCGGGCATCGGCAAACACGGTGAATGCCGCTGCGGTAACGGCCTCGAACCAGCTTGGTGTCACGCCGATCCGCCGAGACATCCATGCCACCCGGCCCAGCGCGCCGGCGAATTGTTCGGCGGCGACCGGGTTCTCGTCGATGGCGATTCGCTCGGTCACGTCGGTTAGATGCGGGCTGGTGTAGGTGCCGACGCGCAGTCCCTGGCTGCGCAGCAGCTTGGTGGTCATCGCTGACGTGGAGCCTTTGCCGTTGGTGCCGGTGATGTGTACCGCGGGGAATCGCCGGTTCGGTGCGCCCAGACCGTCGGTGATCGCCGTTATGCGTCGCGTGCCGGGGTCGTCGATCACCCCGGATACTTCATAGCCGGACAGCCCGGCGAGGTACTCGGTCGCGCTGACGGGGTCCGACCACGGAAGGCTGCTGCCTTGAACGCGCCGACCGGTCACCGGTCGGACCGTCGTCGTCGTCCCACCGTATCGTCGGATCGCGTTCACCGACGCGACTTGGGGCGGGGCCGAATCATCGGAAGACCACCGTCCTGGCCCCGTCAAGCAGAATCCGGTTCTCAGTGTGCCAGCGAACGGCGCGAGCTAGCGCCAGGCATTCGTTGTCCCGACCGAGCATGGTCACCTCCGCGGCGCTCATGGAGTGATCGACGCGGGCGATCTCTTGCTCGATGATCGGTCCTTCGTCGAGGTCCTCGGTGACGTAATGCGCTGTCGCTCCGATTACTTTGACGCCACGTGAATACGCCTGGTGATACGGGCGCGCTCCTTTGAAGCTGGGCAGCATCGAGTGGTGGATGTTGATAGCCCTGCCCTCCAGTTGCTTGCACAAGTCGGTGGACAGGATCTGCATGTAGCGCGCGAGGACCACCAAGTCGACGCCGAGCTCGTCGACCAACTCGAGCAATCGCCCTTCCGCTTCTGTTCGTGTCGCGGCTGAGACAGGAACATGGTGGAAGGGAATGCCGTAGTTGTCGGCCATCCAACCCAAATCGGGATGATTGGATACCACTGCGACGACGTCGATGTTGAGGGCTCCGTTGTCTGTGCGGAATAGCAGATCGTTGAGGCAGTGACCGTACTTGCTCGCCATGATCAACACACGATGCTTCGCCGAGGCGTGAAGCATCCTCCACTGCATCCCGAATCGCTGCGCCAGATCAACGAAATCGGTACGCAGCCTGTCCAATTCGACTGTGGCGCCGTAGGCCGCCTCGAATTGCAGCCGAATGAAGAACTTCTCGGCGTCCCGGTCGATGAACTGTTGACACTCGACGATCGTGCAGTCGTGCATGAGCAGGAATTCCGTCAGCGAGAAAACGATTCCGGGCCGGTCGTGACAAGACAACGTGAGCACGTATCCGGTCGGTGCGTGCATGTTGTACAGAGTTGGGCTTGGCGCGTTCATGGTTGTCCTTCAGGAGATTGCGAGGCCGGCAGAAAGCGAGGCCGGGCTGCAGTTGAGCCGGGCAGCTACCGCGGCGTTGCGCATGACCCACAGATCGGTCAGCGGCCCGATGCCGCCGGGGACCGGCGTGAGGGCCCGCGCGCGCGATCGCACCTGCGAGAAGTCGACATCGCCGACGATGTGCATCCCCGTCTCGTCGCGGACCGCATTGATGCCGACGTCGATCACCACGGTGCCCTCGCGGACGTGCTCGGCGCGGATCAGATGGGGCGAACCCGCCGCGACGATCAGGACGTCGGCGCGGCGGGTATGCCAGCCGAGTTGCCCGTGGCGGCTGGCCCATTCGTCGACCGACTCGGCGGCAGCCTGGCGCTGCAGCGCCAGAAGCAGTGCAGGTTTGCCGACGTTCGCAGAACGCCCGACCACGACGATGAGCGAGTGACGGTAGAAATCCCGGCTGTTGATACCGGATCGATCGATCCATTCGTCAAGGGCGTGAAACGCTGACGCGGCGGTCGGAGACACAAACCGCGGCTTACCGAGGGCCAACAACCCGAGGTTTTCCGGGTGCACGCCGTCGACGTCCTTCGTCGGCGCGATGCTGGCGAAGATCTCCGCTTCATCAAGACGGTCTGGCACCGGGCGCAGGATGAGGATCGCGCTGATCGACGGGTCGTCGTTGAGGGCGGTGACGGACTCGAGCACGTCGCTGCGTGTGACGTCGTGGGCAAGGCCGACGTGGGTGTGGCCGACGCGCAAATCTGCCGCGGTGGCAGCGATCCGGCGTTCGTAGAGTTTGGCGTGATCGTCGTCGCCGATACTGACAGTGGCCAGACGACAGGCGATGCCGTCTCGTGCCAGCGCCGTTACTTCCTCTGCGACGGTGGCCCTAAGCGTGTCGGCGAGTTTGCGTCCGTCAATTACCTGTGCGGTCATGGGGCAAGCACCGATTCCTTTCGGGAAGTTCAATGCCAATGTGCGGAAGGGAGATTGGAATCCCGTCCTGCCGGTACCGAAGGGGTGGGGTCTTCCGGCAGGACGGGAGCCTGTCATTCCGCGGGTTTGGTGTGAAGGGTGGCGCGGATGCTCCGTTGGACATGTCGTTCGACGGTTGGCTTGGCCGACCCGCCGCCTTCCTCGCCGATGACGATGTGCACCTCAGCGCCGTCGATGACGTGCTTTTCGTCGACCATCGCCATGGAACCCCAACCGCCGATATTCATCGTGTAGCCGGCGTTGGCTGACAACCCGACCAACTCGTCGCCGATGAGAACCTTGTCGTGCGGTCCACTGGCGTAGTTGGACACCGGAATATCCAGGTACTTGGGTCGATCGCCGCTGCCGAACAAGCTGTCGACGATGACCGCGGCCGTGTCGTCCTTGTTCCAGCGCAGCCACACCTTGCGACGATGAGGCTGGTCGGCGAGCTTCTCCAGCGCTGTGCTTCCGACGAATTCGTGGTCGAACTTCACCATGTGTCCGTAGCCGAGATCCCACGGTGTGACGTAATAGTCCTCGATATCGTCGGAATAGAAGCTGCCACCGATGGACGCGTTGGCTTCAAAGCCGTTGGCGGGCAGCCATTGCCGGAACGGCTTCATCGCCTCACCGGTGTAGATGGCCGGCACCGGGGACGGTATCCATCCTCCCTCAACTGCGGTCGTCGGGTAGGACCGCCCACCGCCCTCTCGGAGCCCGAAGTCTATGCCCGCCGTCAGCAGTGCTTGACGAACCACGTCGGCTTGGTCAAAGGGCCCCATCAACTCCAGACCGGTGAACTCTTGGCCGGGCAGCCCTGCCATGGTGTGGTTAAGAGCCCGGATCGGGACCCCGGCGATCTCGAATTCGGCCATGTTGAAGAACTTGATGCGGGGCAGCGGGCCGCCGACCGCCTTCTCTAGGATCCGCCCCGTCGCAGGGCCGTTCAGGTTGTATCGGAATGTCAACCGTGTGCCCTTGTTGTCGATCGCCCGTTCATCACGTGTGATCTTGACGTCGTAGTCGCCGGTTTCGGCCATGAACGCCGCCCAGTTCGGCGCCACGGGTCGGCCGACGAGGCTGTACTCGTCATCTTCAAACCCGAACAGGATCGCATCTCCGATGACGTAGCCGTCGTAGTTGCAGGCGACGAACTGCTTGGCCTTGTTGCGACCGAAGTTGGTGAAGCTGTTGATTCCCAGGTCCGAAAACAGCCGCTTGACGTCGGGTCCCTGGAAGTAGATGTCGGTCATATGGAATGACTGGTCGTAGAGCACCGATGTCTGCTTCCACGCCAGCTGTTCGTCGCGCCAGTTGCTGTACTCGTTGCGCATCGGATAGTCGTAAGGACCCTGCGGTGCGTTGCGCAGCATGTCGGCGATGTTGCCGTGGCGCTGGATCTTGTCCTCGAGACTCTCGGTCGTCATTGCGTTTTTCCTTTCTTCACAACTACCACGTCAACGCGGAGGATTTGCCGGGTGACGTTTGGCTTCACGCGGTGGCAGCCGCACAGATTCGGCGCTGCCATTCGACGCTGGCGTCTATCTGATTGAACGAGAACAGATGCAATCCTTCGATACCGAGTTCGCCGAATCCATCTTCGTTGACAATTTGAGAGATAAGCGTTTCGGGCGTATACGACCGTCCGAGCAAGAGGTTGCCGACGAATCCGTGCTGTTTGGTGAGAAATTTCACCGACGATCCCACCCCGATTTTCAGGGAAAGCTCGATTAGTTTGCGCGTCTGCAACGGGGCCGCGACGCCGACGCGCACCGGCAGAGTGATTCCTGCCTCCCGCATCGTGCGCAGCCAGCCGGTGAAGGCGGCGGCGTCGAAGCAGAGCTGGCTGACCATGTAGTCGGCATAGGGCTGCTTGCGTTGCAATGCGTCGACGAGCGCATCGTCTGCGATATTGGGGTGCCCCTCCGGGTAGCAGCCCACACCGATGCGCTGCAGGTCGTGATCGAGTTCGTGGATCGCTTCCAGGATGTGGACCGCCTCGCCGTATTTGCCGACCGGGTCCGCGCCGTCGCCACCGACGACGTAGAGGTCGTCGACACCCACCGAGCTCAAGATCCCCAGGAAGCGCTGCAGTTGCGCTTCGTCCTCGACCATCCGCGCTGCCAGGTGGGGAACGACTCGATGGCCGGATTCGCGGGCGCGGATCACATGGTCGAGGGTGCGCTCCAGACC
>JAOPVX010000429.1 GCA_025965975.1 Mycobacterium sp.
GGACCACGGGAGGGAGGACGGCGCAACGGATCCGCTAAGCTGGCTGAGCACCGGGCGACCGGAGCATGCGGGCGTAGCTCAGTGGTAGAGCCCTAGTCTTCCAAACTAGCTACGCGGGTTCGATTCCCGTCGCCCGCTCCACCGGGACCAGCGTAGACGCTGGCGAACACCCGTTCATGCCGCTCGGCGGTCCCGTATTGGTCCCGTACGTCTTCCAATTACTTCTGGGTGACCTTCTTGGCCGGTGCCTTCTTGCCCGGCGCCTTGGCCGGCGCTTTCCTAGCGGTCTTTTTTACTGGGGTGGGGCTCTTCTGGCCCTTCTTCGATAGCTCGACGCCGACCAGCTTGGCGGCGCGCTCGCCGACCGCGCGGGTCTGCGCGGCGACGTTGCCCAGGGCCTCCTGGGTCAGCTCGACGGCCTGGTCGGTGTAGCCCTCGACGCGGTTGGCGGCGTCGGTGAGACCGGGCTGGCTGCGCAGCCGCTCAAGGGCGGCTTCGCCGCGCTCGACCAGCTTGTTGTAGCGGGTCTGAGCGGCCTCGGCGTAGCTCTCGGCGACCTTGCGCAGGTCCTCGCTCGTCAGCCGCTCACGCAGCTCACCGAACTGGGTCGGGAGATCCTCCTGCAGCTGGGCCAAGCGGGCACGGCTCTCCTCGACGCGCGCCTCGGCGTCAGTGCGGACATCGCCTGCACGATCACGCAAGGTCGCCACGATCTCGTTGACCCGCTCCAAGGCCAGATCGGCGGCACCCACGGCAGCAAGCAGGGGCGCGCGAATCGCCTCCAACTCAATCGCGCGAGCAATACCACGATTGAGCAACTCTTCGACATCGGAGCCGTCAAAGCTGCCTTTTTCACCTTGGTCGATCGTGAACTTGTGGCGATGCCCTTCACGTTCAGTCATGGCTTCCAGTGCATACCTAATCGCACCGCCTTCAGGACCGGGCGCGAGAAATAGGCTTACGAAAATCTCTCGATCATCACCTTGGCGATAAATCGTGAACTCAGCAGCATCGTGAGCGTCGACACCCCAACTAATGACTCTCCATCCCTGGGACTCAAAATTTCCCCGCAGTGCTTTAAGGGTTGCCGCACCCAATTCTGTCACGATATCTGCAGGATACTCAAGGACCCGCGTAACACTCATATGCGTTGCCTCACTTGATCTCTCGGGGCCAGGGCGGAGGTACGATCGCATCGAAGTCAAACCCGTTCAACAAGAGGTACTCGACCGCCCCGCCGCCACCTCTAATCCGTCGCGGCCCATGAGCGACAACCTCCTCAGGATCAATAATCAGGGCATACTTTGGGACAGGGAGATAGGTTGGCAGATTAAGCGTCGGGACAACGGTGTCGGTGCATAGAACCGTCGGCGTCAAAAAGTGCATTCCGTCAAAGTGGCTGATGCCCGAACTCACTGAATAGCGGTTGCGATCCCTCCAGCGAATGTACTTGAGCAAGAACCTACCTCGGATTTGGTCGACGAGGTCATGGCACTGCGGTAGCTCATGATCGCCGGTGTTTGATGGGAGTACGTCCACACCGTTTCTCATGAGCATTTCGTCGTCCAGACTGACAGCAAGTTGGGCAGCATGCGGCACCCTCAAAGGCTATCCACAATCGTTCTTGAGGCTACGCATCTTCCAAGGACCGCGCATGGGCTAGCCGTGCAGAGCTATCACGTTGTCGCCCTGCAACGGCCCTGCTGCCATCGCGCCCAGCGCGGCCATAGCGTCGGCGAAGTCGTCGGCGTACAGGTGCGCGTAGACCCCAAGCGTCGTCGTGACCTTCGCGTGGCCCATGAACCGCGCGACCTCTAGCGGGGGTCGTCCGGCCGCGATGCACAAGCTCGCGTACGTGTGGCGGAGCCCGTGCCATTTCAATTGCGGCGGCAGTGCGGCGGTCGGGTCGCCGGTCGCGGCGGCACGCCGGTTCGCGCGCAAGACGGCGGGCCGGAACACAGCCTTGTAGAACGTCGCGTGCCGCACCGGGACCGTCCAGTCGAGCACGAGCCGCTCGGCAGCTTCGGCGGGTGTGAGGTCAGCCAAGGCGGTTGCCTGCCGTAGCGCGCTCCTGCTGCCATCCGAGTTGTCCGCTCCTGTGTCGGCGTCGGTCGCCTGTAGCCCGGTGGGTCGCGGTGGCCGTAGGCGCACGCACGGGAACAACGGCGCGGTGGGGGCTGTGCGGTGCGGGTGCCGCTTGAGGTAGTCCCGCAGTAGTGCCGTCGTCGCCGGGGTTAGGGGCACCACGCGACGGCTGCCTTTGGTCTTGGGCGGGACCGCCGTCAACTCCCCGCCGATCCACGCGATGGTCTGCTCGACCCGTACGGTTCCCGGATTCGCAGGGGCGTTGGGGTTGATACGCGCCTCGGGCAAGGTCACGTCACCAACCCGTAGCCCAGCGAGTTCTGCCGCGCGCAATCCCGACCACGCGGCCAGGTGCACCATGACGTCGTACGGCCAAGGTGTCGCCGCGACGAGTGCGGCCACCTGGCCGGGCGTGAGGAACATCGCCGGATCATCCACCGCCCGAACATGGCCGGTGTTGTGGTCGGTCGGCAGCTTCACGTAGTCGGCGGGGTTCGCGTCCAGCCGGCCATCCGCCACCGCCTGCGCGAGTACCTGCCGCCTGCCCTGAGGCGAGCAGCTGCAACGCTTCCTGCAAGTTGCTGTTGATGTACCTGCCGCTGGCGCCCTTGTCTGCGTGGTGCTCGACTGTCCATCCGCGCCGCTTCGCCTCGGCGTCGATGGCTGACCGCTGGGCTTCCAGCCCGTTGCGACTGTCGACCTGCTCATCGGTGCTCACACGCGAGTAGCCGAAGAACAGCCGGTCATTAGCAGGTCCCATGTCGTCTCCTGTTCGGGGTTGGGGCGGAACCGGTCGGTTCCGCCTTACGCCTCGATTCTACGCCAGCAGCAAACTCAATAAACGCCCTCGCCTGGTCTTTTGTTATCTGTAGCCATCCGCGCGCCGCTGTTGTTGGCGCGCCTGTAGCTGAGCTTCGGCGGCGTCCTCCAGCGTCATTAGCCCGCCGCGCGCGGGCGGCATATCGCCGTCGCCGTCGCCGCCTCCGTTCGGGTAACGCATCTCGTCTCCGGGCGACTCCGGGCCGCGCTCGGGGTCGCTCTCGTCGGCGGGCTCGACTAGCTCGGCGTCGATCGCATCGGCCAGGGCGGCCGACGAAATCGGCGACCCCCTCGGTGAGCCACCGGGGCGCGTCGAGTGCAGTCTGTGCGCGCGAGGCAAAGTGAAAAAGCCCATGCCGCAACACGATTCGTAGGGCGTCATCCGACATGTCGGACGCGCCTGGTGCGAAGACGATCCGCTGACCGGTTGCGGTGTGGTGCACCGGATCGACCTTGTCAGAGACGGCCGCGGCGGCGATGTCTACCCACTGCGCGCCTGCAGGTCCGTGCGTCAGTTGACGAATTGTTCATCGGATCCGCTTGCAACGATGATGATGTCGCGCTGCCAGTCGGCTCGCCAAAACGCCACCACATGGTCGACAGCGCTGGGGATCTGCGCTGCGACACGAGTAACCAACGCCTGCGTGCGCGTGCCGCCAAGACCGAGGAAGTAGACAGTGCGCCCATCACTCAGAACCAGCGAGGAAGGTGCAGCAGTCGTCGCGGTCGTGACGGGAACTGAACGGGCGATGCTCTTGTCTGAGTCCGCTGTCAACAGTGGTGGCCGGAGCAGAACGGAAGCTGCCGCGAGCTCACCGATCAGCGTGAGTAGTAAGAGAGCCCGCCGTCGGTCATACCGGGTTGGACGCGACTTCAAAACCATGGTCATTTCGTTGTGCCATACCACCACGGTGCCATCGCTTGAGGCTTACGTATCGCGGCGCACTATCCGGATGCTTAATACGCGTAGGGGTTGTCCGGCGCGTCGATCAGTAGCGGCAACCGCTCGGTCCCCGTCCGACTGACGCTTGGGCCAGAACCGTCGGTCCGAGTCCGAGTGCGGGCACGGCAAGCCAGGTGGAGTTCGAGAGCTCTTCAAACGCAAACATCCGCTGCAAGTTCCCTGGGAATGCCGTGTCGATCCCCCGTGCATCCCCTAATCCCCTAGTGGGGCTCGCAAGCGAACCCCGTACTCGGAATCAATATGGATGGGCGTCGTCCCCCTGTCCACTAGGGGTAGCGGCTCCATAGCGTTGCTGGCAGTGACCGGGCACATCCGGGCAACGCTCTCAACGCAACGCGAAAGGCCTTTCCGTTATGGATTCCGTCATTCAGTACATCCTCCAGCTGTTCAACAACGAGGTCGCTGCGCAGGAGTTCGCCGCTAATCCCGAGGCTGCGTTAGCGAACGCCGGCCTGTCGGGTGTCACCTCAGAACAGCTGCAGTCAGCGGCCTCCGCCGCTGTGCCCGGGCTGAGTCTCGGCGATGGCAATCCGGTTGCCGGTCTGCAGCAGGCGGTGTCCGATCAGTTCGGGTTCGCGGGCAATGAAGGCGTCGGCCTGGAGTCGGGCGGCGGTTTCGGCGGCGGGCTCGGCGGCGGCCTCGAGACGGGGCTCGGCGCAGGACTGGAAACCGGGCTCGGACTTGGCGGCGGGCTTGAGACGGGGATCGGCGGCGGGCTGGAAACCGGGCTGGGCCTTGGCGCACAAGTCGCCGGTGGACTTGAGGCAGGAATCGAGGGCGCAGCCGGACTGGGTGCTGGACTCGGCGGTGCAGTTGGCGGCGGCTTCGAAATCGGTGGGGGATTCAACGCCGGCCTCGAAGGAGCAGCAGGACTTGGCGCCGGTAGCGAATTCGGCGCCGGTACCGGCCTAGGAGTTGGCGGCGGATTCGGTGGCGGTGCTGGCGGCGAGTTCGGTGTTGGGGGTGAGTTCGGTGGTGGCGCCGGTTTCGGCGGTGGTGCCGGTGGCGGTGGGCAGGCCGGTGCGGGAATCGGTGCTGGCGGCGAGTTCGGTGTTGGGGGTGAGTTCGGTGGCGGCGCCGGTTTCGGCGGTGGTGCCGGTGGCGGTGGGCAGGCCGGTGCGGGCATTGGTGCTGGCGGCGAGTTCGGTGTTGGCGGGCACGCGGGTGCGGGTTTTGACGAGGGTTTCGGGGCCGGTGGTGAGTTCGGTGGCGGCGCCGGTTTCGGTGCAGGTGCCGGTGGCGGCGGGCAGGCCGGTGCGGGAATCGGTGCTGGCGGCCAGTTCGGTGGCGGCGCCGGGTTCCGGGAAGGTGCCCACGTCAGGGGAGCAGAACACCTTGATGCAAACTTCGGCGGCGGAGTGCAGGGCGGTGCCGGAGTGCAAGGCGGCGGCGCTTTCGGCGGTAGTGCCGGGCTGAGTGGTCAAGCCGCCGCACACGGCGGTGCGGCCATCGACGAACCTCGCGACGTGCGCTCGACGAGCAATGTCTCCGACCGGTCCACGGGCGGCGACGCCGCCGTTGGCGCCACCGGCGCCACGAACGTGAACGTTCAGGGAGGCTTCTCAAACAGCGCGTCGGCCGGGTTTTCTGGCCCGGTGGGCGGCGTATCAATCGGCCAGCAGTCCGCGGTCGGCGGCGGTGCCGCCTTCGGAGCCGGCGGCAGCGGCCTGGGTAGCGCGGGGTTATCCAGTGCAGCGTCGGCGGGGGCGACCGGTGCGGCATCGGCCGGATTGGGAAGCGCCTCGATGAGCAGCCAAGCGGCCGCCAGCGCCAATGTCGCAGCGGCCGGGCTTGTCGGCACCGAAAGTAGTGCTGCCAGCGACCATTCCAGCTTGCAAGGTGCGGGCTCGCTGACCGGCGGCGCCAACACCGGCGGCGGCTTCTTCGGCAGTGAGGCGTCGACGCTTGGTGGCCATACGGGCGTTCAAGCCGGAGGTGCGTTGAGCGGTGGCGCATCGGCTGGCGGCCACGGCGGCATCCTCGGTGACGAGGCGGCCGCGCTAGGTGGTCATACCAACGTGCAGGCGGCGAACTCACTCGGCGGTGGCGGACTGACCGGCCACTCGAGCGGTGGCGCGACGGTAGACGGTCACGGCGACATCCTCGCCAACGAGGGCGCTGCGCTGAACAGCCACAGCACCGCTAACCAAGGTGTCATCAATCACCACAGCTCGACGGACGCCAGTGGTGTCGTCGACACGACGGGCTCGACCGCAGGCAGCGGTCACGTCATCGACACGTCCGGCTCGACAGCAGGCAGTAGTCACGTCATCGACACGTCCGGTTCGACCGCGGCCAGCGTGGGAGCCACTTCCCACACAGGGTCCGTCATCTCTACTCCGGACCACAGCACCCATTCGGGCAGCGAGAGTTCGATCGACACGAGCCACTCGTCGACGATGTTCGGCGACCACACGGCGCTCAGTTCGTCGACCCATGCGGTCACCGATTCAGATCACTCAGCAGTCGAATCGCCAAGCCACACACCGCTGTTCGACACGACCCACGAGTCGCTGCAGACACATGCGGACGCCGACACCCATGCGTCGACTCACACCGACATGGACGGGCACGGATTCTGATCGCAACCGAGTGCGGGCGATACGTGGGTCGCCCGCACTCGGTTTGAAACCGGTTACTCCTTCGCCGGCGTCTGAGCCCGTTACCGCACTCGTGGATACCGCGGAGTGATGTGGTTTGAGCGCATCCCGGACGCTGTGAATCGGGCGGCGGTTTGGATCTAACTTTGGGGTACTCGAACGAAATGGTGAATCGGGTAACCGCTGCCGTCGTCGTTCTCGCTGCACCCGTAGCTGTGTTGGCAGGTTGCAGTAACAGTCAGACAAGTAGCGAAAAGACGAGTGGATCCTCGACGACGTCGGCAGGCGCACAGACCATCAAGGCAGACTTGAAATCGGCCGACGGCAAAACGGTCGCCAATGCGACGATCGACTTCACGAGCGGCTACGCGACGGTGACCGTGGAAACCGTCTCGGGCGGAACTTTGTCTCCCGGCAGCCATGGCATGCACATCCATTCCGTGGGCAAGTGCGAGGCCAGCTCCGTTGCCCCGACAGGCGGTCCCGCAGGCGACTTCAACTCCGCCGGAGGGCATTTACAAGTGGGCGGTCACACCGGGCATCCGGCCAGCGGTGACCTGACGCCCCTGAATGTCCGGTCGGACGGCTCCGGAAAAGTAATTGCCACCACCGACGCCTTCACCGCGGACGACCTGAAGGGTCCCGAAGGCAGCGCGTTGATAATCCACGAGCTCCCTGACAACTTCGCCAACATCCCGCAGCGATACACGCACGACGGTATTCCTGGCCCGGACGCCGAGACGTTGGCGACGGGCGACTCTGGTCCGCGAGTCGCGTGTGCCGTACTTGCCCCCGCGACCGCTGCAGCCTCCACGTCGGTTTCGACGAGCACGTCGACCGTCACGGAGACGACTGGTGCTCCGGTGCCGCCCGCCACGAGTCCGACCACGACGTCACCGTCATCGCCGACCAGCACGACCGGCGCGAGCACCACGACGCCATCAACCTCGGTGACCGCCACGACGGCGCCGCCGGCCAACCCAGCCCCTGGCGGCTGAGACGGCGAACCTCGCAGAGAGGGCTGCTCGACGACCGAGCGTTCTTCGCTCCGTACGCGCCGTATTTCGACGCGCGAATCGGTCGGCCGTCGGTACCGATGGAGACCTATCTGCGGATGATGTTCTTGAAGTTCCGCTACCGGCTGGGTTATGAGACGCTCTGCCGCGAAGTGGGGGATTCAATTTCCTGGCAACGGTTCTGCCGAATTCCGTTCGGCATCCGACCACGTTGATGAAGTTGACCCGCCGGTGCGGCGATGCTGCGGTGGCCGGGCTCAACGACGCGTTGTTGGCCAAGGCCGTCGAGCACAAGCTGCTGCGTACCGACAAAGTCCGCGCATCGACACATCACGAAAAGGCACGCTGACGCGCGTCCAGCGCACGCGACAAGACGTCCCCGTCACAGGGGCCACCCGGTTCCTGGCAGCCGTTGGCCGGGCTAACGACGCCGCCGGGATAAATGTTAGCTAGCGCGCCGACCTCGCCGCCGCGATCCCGCCGCGCGCCGCGACGACGCCGCGACGGGCGGATTCTCAAGGCCTGAACAATAGGCGCAAAACCTCTCTACCTCGATAGATACAGTGCCCCCACTGGGACTCGAACCCAGACTGTGCGGATTTTAAGTCGGCCCATTTTCGCAGGTTGCCGGAAGCCTGCTGACACGGTGCTGACAACAGCGCTCCCCGCCATGGTTGCTGGGCGTCTATTCGCAACCGATTCCGTTGCCGTCTCGATCAAGACCGTAGATGTCTTTTCCGACGACAGTTACCGGACCTGAAACATAGGCCGGACCATTACCGCTCCCGCCAGCACAGTCGACATCGCTCGCAATCGGAACGCAGGCACCCGAGTAGTTGGGGTCGCAGGATGAGCTTGGCTGCTGCGGTACGGGCGCGGCGTTGGCTGCCGGAGCGAAGGCGAGCCCAACGGCAAGGCCAATTGACAGCACTGCAAATTTCCCCACAGTGGCAAATCGTCCGGGTTCCGTGATCTCGATCACAAGTTGTCGGTCGCGATTCGCCAACGTCGCGGTCCCGTATCGGTCCCGTAGACACGGCCGAACCGAGCCGGTACCGATGCCCTACCTCCCCCGGCCCTTATCCACACCAAAGCCGCTGATTACGCGGCCTTTCTGCTGTCGACCCAAGCCCGCCGCCAGGGCCGATCCGAACACGCGTTCACGCGCGTATAAATCTTCCAAACTAGCTACGCGGGGTCGATTCCCGTCGCCCCCTCCAAAGGACCTGCGCAAAGCTGTCGAACATCGGTTCGACCGGACGCGTCACGTAGCGGCTAAGTGCTGGCAATTACTCTTCTTCTCCTGATACGGCGGGGCATTAGCCAAAGGATCTGGGCAGGAACTGATATCGCGGCGACCGCTCTATTGCCAGCCGATACTCAGCACACTTCCAGGCTTGTTGACGCCGGTATCGCCAACGCAAGCGAACCGTGGCCGTACCGATGCAGTACCGCGACCGTACGCGGGCCCTACCGAAACACCTGGTAGATATGCTTTTCCTGCGGACCCGAAAGGTCCTTACCAGGCGTTTCCCAACCGGCGTTCAGACATCGGTATGAGAATCCCAAATTGGCTACGCGGGTTCGATTCCCGTCGCCCGCCCAAAAACGGGGCCTTCACCGGCAGGAGGATCCGTGCCCGACGAGCCAGGAGTACTCATCAGTGGTTCCTGTGCTGCCGGCTTCGAGCGGGTGTGCGACGCCTTCGAGTCCAACTTCACCGACCGCTACGAGATCGGCGCCGCGGTGGCGGTCTGGGTGGAAGGCGACCTCGTCGTCAATCTGTGGGGCGGCTTCGCCGACGCCGCCGGCCTGCGGCCATGGCGGCAAGACACCCTGGCCAGCATCTACTCCGGGTCCAAGGGGCTGACGAGCACCTGCGTGCATCTGCTGGCCGACCGCGGTGAGCTCGACCTGCATGCCCCGGTGGCCAGGTACTGGCCGGAGTTCGGCCAGGCCGGCAAGCGCGACGTCACCGTCGCGATGGTGTTGGGGCATCGCTCCGGTGTCATCGGGCCGCGCACCCGGCTGCACTGGGCCGACGCGGCCGACTGGGACGGGGTGTGCGGGCACATCGCGGCCGCCGAACCGTGGTGGGAGCCCGGCACCGCGCAGGGCTATCACATGGTGACGTTCGGCTTCATCCTCGGCGAGGTGGTCCGCCGGGTGACCGGGCGCACCATCGGGCACTACCTGCGGACCGAGATCGCCGAGCCGCTGGGCATCGACGTCCACATCGGCCTGCCGACGGCCCAGCACGGCCGCTGCGCCGAGATGGTGAACAAACCGCACATCCGCGATGTGCTGGCCGAAGGGGACGCGCCACGGCATCCCGAGTCGCTGACCGGGCATCCGATGGCCGGGCTCGCGGTGGCGATGGCGTTCGTCCCCGACGACGAGCTGGGCTCGAACGCTCTGGAGTTGTGGCGCTCGCTCGAGTTCCCCGCCACCAACGGACATGTGTCGGCCCTCGGCATGGCGACCTTCTACAACGCGCTGGCCCAGGAGAAGCTGCTGTCGCGTGAGCACATGGAGCTGGTCCGGGTGTCCCAGGGCGGCTTCGACACCGACGTCGTGCTGGGCCCGCGGGTCGCCGACCACGGCTGGGGCCTTGGCTACATGCTCAATCAGCGTGGCGTCGCGGGCCCGAACCTGCGGACGTTCGGCCATGGCGGGTCCGGCGGCTCGTTCGCGTTCGTCGACCTGGAGCACCGCATCGGCTACGCGTACGTGATGAACAACTTCGACGCCACGAAATGCAACGCCGACCCGCGCAGCGTGGTGCTCTCCGACGAGGTGTACTCCGCTCTTGGCGTAACGCGCGACTGATTCGCCGCCAGGGATCGGCGCTTGCAAGTCGGTACGCTGGACGCCATGAACGGCGTTCTGCTCGTCCTCATCATCGTGGTCATCATCGCTATCGGGTTGGCCGTGTACAGCTCCTCGAAGGCCTCTGGCAGCCGCAACGCGGCCTCGCTGGCCGACGCCAAGGCCGATGCCCGTCGGCTCATCGAACGGCTCGGCGGCCAAGTGCTCAACCTGACCGGCACCGACGACGCCTCCAAGCAGGCCATGGCAGATGCGTCCGAGCGTTACACCGCCGCGTCGTCACAGATCGATCAGGCCACCACCGCGCGCCAGGCCGCTCTGGCCAAGGAAAGCGCGGTGGAGGGGCTCTATTACGTGCGCGCCGCACGCACCGCGATGGGCATCGACCCTGGGCCGGAGTTGGATTCGCTTGCCGGGCAGCGCTCGGCGGGCACCGTGACCGAGGACAGGCGAATCGACTACGAGGGCCGCCAAATCGAGGCGTCGCCGACACCGTCGCAGCGCACCCCGAACTACTACCCCGGCGGCCGTGTTGCCGGGCGTCCGGTCCCGGCAGGCTGGTACTCGGAGCCGTGGTGGAAAACGGCCTTGGTTGCCGGTGCGTGGGGCCTTGGATCTGTCCTGCTGTTCGACGCGATGTTCTCGGGCATGCACGGAGTTGGTTACGGCGCACAGGGTTTCGAGAACGGCTACGGCGACGGCTATTCCGACGGGTTCGCGGGAGGACAGGACGGCGGCGGCTGGGACGGCGGCGGTGCCGACGGCGGCGGTGCCGACGCCAGCGGTTTCGACGGTTACAGCGGTGACGGCGGCGGCTGGGACGGCGGCGGCGGTGACTTCGGGGGCGGCGACTTCGGCGGCGGCTTCGGCGACTTCTAAGCGCGATTCAGGCGCTCGCCCTCCGAGACGAGCTCTGGGGTTCGCGTTGACTCTGCCGGTACGGTCCTGCCCACGCGCACTTCTGCACCGTGGGCGCAGAGTCAACACCGCGCCCTACGTCTGGCAGGCCGGACACCAGAACACGTTGCGGCCTTCCAGTTCCGCGGTGCGGATCGTGGTGGCGCACACCCGGCACGGTTCACCGGCTCGTCGATAGACGTAGGTGCGTGGCCGGCCTGGCGCGTAGGACGGCAGGCCGTGGTCGTCCTCGGGCCGGACGACGACAATCTTTCCGCGGCGGAAGCCGACCTTCATCAGCGCGACCAGATCGGTCCACATCCCGTCGAATTCGGCTTCGTCGATGTGGGTGCCCGGCCGGTACGGGTCGATCCTGTGGCGGTACAGCAGCTCGTTGCGGTACACGTTGCCGACCCCGGCGATCACCGCTTGATCCATCAGGAGCGCACCAATAGGCCTGCGAGACTTGCTAATTCGTGCCCATGCCAGTGCGCCATCGGCGTCGCGCCGCAACGGGTCGGGCCCGAGCTTGGCGACCACGTCAGCGACCTCGGGCTCCGCGATCACCTCGCACACC
>JAOPVX010000434.1 GCA_025965975.1 Mycobacterium sp.
ACTCGCGGGCTATATCAGCAAGTCCCTTCAGATCATGCGACTCTCCTGTTCTGAGCGACGACTAGCACCATTGGATAGCTGGATCGGACAGTCGGGTCTCCGGTCATTGGATGTGCTTCATCGACGGACGACACGGGCGTCACATGACGAAACAAAGGACGCCTTGGCCTGCCGACCGTACGCGGACCTCAGCGTCACCGCCTACCTAGCGGCGACGGGGCGGCTGAGGAAATGACACAAATCTGCCAAATCCCAGATGGCACTGCGTGAGACAACTCGCGTTACCCCAGGTCAGTCGTTCTCTCGGGAAGTTTCGGCGGACTATCGCGTTGTTCCTGTTCAACGCGTTATTGGTGTGCACTGCAGGTGTTGCGCACGTGGGGGTTTCGATAGCGGTGTGTCGTTCCCCTTGCCGTCCTCGGTAATCTGGTGCGACACCGAGCACGAACGCCCCGATCGCTAACGCCGCGGTCGTGTCTGCACCGTCATGATCTGCAGCTGGGTTACCGGCGGTGCCGACTGAGTTCGCGGAGAGCAACAACACGAACAGCGCGCTGAACGCCAACGACATCAGCCGGGTCGGCTCCCACCATGTTCGGGAAAGTCCGGGCAGCCCGACCGTTTCCTGCAGGGCGTAGAGAAGCCAGGAGACGACAACGACGCCGATGCCGACAATCCAACCGAAGCGGCGGGTGTAGCCGATTGCCAGCGCCGCGATCACCGACCCAGCCACAGTGAGCACCAGAATCGGCCCCGGATAGCCGGCGTAATCACCCGGCGAACGCGCTTCGGCAAGGTAATGCGGAAGGTGAAGACCGAGGAACCCGACAACGATGATCAGTCCGATACCCACCCAACGGTTCATCACCAACAGATACGCCGACGGAAGGTCAGTTCGGTCATGGCTGGCCCGCCTTCGGCCCCTGGGCTGCGCGAGCAAATCCGCTAATCATGTTGGGGTGCATGGAGTTAGCGCGCTCTGGCCGAATCGAAGGTGCCGCAAATATTCGCCAACGTCTCCAACGATCCGATACTCGTCGTCCACCCACCGTCCAATAACGCTTCGCCGTGTCGGCGGCAACTTGGCTCGAAACGCTCGCACCCAGCATCCCGCCGCGCCGGACGCTACCGCCGCAGATCCCGGATGCACCGCAGCCCGAGCGCCGTGCTGCGCAGCGTGCACATCATCCCAAGCGCTGCTGTTGTGCACCGGCGTCAAATCGGCTCAGATGCGCCAGTGCACAACACGTGGAGACTCCCGAGAGAACAAAACATCGCAATATGACACGGGATTTGAGAACCGACAATCGCCGCGGCGCATGACATCGCATCCGCGTGACGCGGAACCTGGGGGTTGTCGTCGCGGGACGCCACGCCGGCCGCGGCTACACAGCCACGGCAACCAGCTCGATCGGCGGTTTAGTCACTTCTCAGCCGCCAGTGTCGGCTTGCCGAACCCGAGTGTGACCGCGGGCGCCGACGAAACAAGGCTGCACCCCAGATCTGGCCGTACCGTCCCAGCCGCGTGACAACGGCGCGTCGGTTAGTTTACGATCCGTAATGTGAAACCGAACACTCAGCGCTTATTCGAGCGCATCGGGTATCCGTCGCAGTGGCTCGCTGAAGCGGAGCGTTACGGAGTGGACGATGCTTACGTGGCGTTCGACCCCGACTGGGCCGAAGAGATCCCGCCGATTCCACGGCAGACCGTCGACTTCATCATCCGGCGTCACGCGAACGAGCGACCCGACGCACCGGCAATCATCTATCTGGGCCGCACTCTGACCTACGGTGAACTCCACGACCTCATCGGGCGGGCGGCGGCAGTGCTCAGCGGCTCCGGGGTTGGACGCGGAGACGTCGTTGCGGTGATGGTGCCGACATCGGCGACGCATTGGGTTGTCTTCTTCGCCCTCGCACGGCTGGGTGCCACGCACTGCGGCGTGAACGTGATGTATCAGCCTGACGAAATTCGGTTCCTGGTCAACGATGCGCAACCGAAGGCCATCATCTGCTTGGACCAGCTGCTGCCCGTCGTTCAACAGGCGACCGGCTCGTCGAGTCGTGCGGCACTGTTCACCGTGTCGACCAGAGACCTGGCAGACCCTGACTTCATCCCGTACCGGGATTTGGAGAAAAGCTGGAACTATCCTCGCCAGCGTCTAGCCGCTGTGCCGGCCTTCATGGACGAGATGCTTGGGGCAACCCCGGTTTTGGATCCAACGCCGATTGGTGACGTACAAACAGAAATCGGCCAGATCGTCTACACGGCGGGGACGACCGGGAACCCCAAGGGTGTTCTCCAATCGCACTACAACCTTGTTCATAACGCGATCACTCACACAATCGCCATGCCTGGTGTTCAAACCCCGGTAACGGTGTCGGCTCTGCCGCTTTTCCATTCCGGTGGCTTCTTTGTCTATTCGCTGCCGACATTCGTGCGCGGTGGGACCGTCATACCGCGACCCCTGTTCGACCCCGAGGACACCTTGGCGTGTATCCAGCAGCATTCAGTCAACATGTTGTTTGGGCCGCCGACCCTCTACGCAGCCTTCATGGCACGCAGCTTGGATCAGTTCGATCTGTCAAGTCTTGAGATCTGCGCGACCGGTGCGGCCCCGATTCCCGCCGCGTTGCCGAAGCGTTGGAAAGAGGCGACGGGTCTAGAACTGCATGGCGGCTGGGGGATGAGTGAGCTGAACAGCCTCGGAACGTTCAACGGGCTGCCCGGCAAACCTCTCCCTGGCACGCTCGGCCTCCCCGTGGTCGGCGAGATGCGCATCACTGTCGACGGCAAGGTTGCCGCTCGCGATGTGGAGGGTGAGATTGAGTTCCGAGGCATGCAAGTGTCAAACGGCTACCTGGGCCGGCCAGAGGACACAAAGACGGCATTCCGAGCCGACGGTTGGCTATGTACCGGCGACGTCGGTCTGATCGATGAGGCGGACGCCCTGCACTACGTGGACCGGAAAAAGGATCTGATCTTCGTCTCGGGCTACAACATCTCTCCCGCCGAGATCGAGGCCACGCTAATGCGCCACCCCAAGATCGCCGACGCCGCTGTAGTACCGGAACACGATCCATATCGGGGTGAGATCCCAGTCGCGTTCGTTGTCGGTGGGGTCACGCCAGAAGAAGTCGAAGCATACTGCCGTAAGCAGTTGGCGGCGATCAAGGTCCCCCGCAAAGTCGTCGTCGTTGACGCACTGCCGAAGAATGCGCTGGGTAAGACGTTGAAACGTCAACTAACCACCAAGGATTGGAGCAGCGATGGCGCGAGCACATGACCTCTCGGTTGTGGCACGGAACCGTCGGCAACGGGAACGCGCTGCCCGACGGGAAAGCATTCTGGCCGCTGCGCAGGAGACGTTCACCACGCGGGGCTTCGCTGGTTCCACGATGGAGGAGGTCGCGCTTCGCGCTGAGATAACCAAGCCAACGCTCTATGGGTATTTCCGGACCAAAGATGAATTGCTTCTCAATTTGATGCTTCCAGTATTCGCCGACATCGGTGACGAGCTACAAGCGCTGCACCGCGACTTGGAGGCGGGGTTGATCACGGGCTGTGACCAGCTCATCGCCAGGTTCCTCGACGCGGTCTTGACGCCCTACAGCACCGACCCCGCACGGTTTCGGCTCGCCCAGCTACTGCATCAGACCCGACTGGTGGAGTCACTGGATCCGGCTTCCCTCGCCGCACTCGATATTCAGGGCCGTACCGACTTCACTCTCGCCCGCTCAATTCTTCGTATGGCCGTTGATCAGGGATTGATACGCGACGTGCCGACCGGCCCCCTGGCCGACCTCATCTGGGGCATCGTCGTCGGAACGATTCAAGTCGAAGACATCAAGAATCGGACCGGCGGACGACCCCAACACACCGCGACCCTGCGACTCGCCAACGAACTACTCATATCTGCTCTTCAACGAACAACCACTGAAAGAGAAGAAAATTGACCGAGGACCTCACCAACAAAGTCGCCATCGTCACCGGTGGCGCCCGCGGGATCGGAGCAGCTGTTGCTGCTCGGATGTCGGCCCGGGGTGCAACCGTGGTCATCAGTGATATCGATGACGATGAGCTCAAAGCTGTCTCCGCGGAACTGCCTGGGCCATCGACACCAGTGAGCGCTGACCTGACAACACCCGATGCTCCGGGCGCACTGGTCGATGCGGCAATCGGGTCTTATGGCCGGCTCGACATCGTCGTCAACAACGCTGGATACACCTGGGACGGCCCGCTGCATACGATGTCCGATGAGCAGTTCCAGGCGATGCTTGACATTCACACGGTCGCGCCGTTCCGGCTGCTGCGGGCAGCCGCAAAGCCCATGCGGGCCGCTGCCAAGCAAGAGATCGCCGAGAAGCGGCTACAAACGCGCAAAGTGGTCAATGTCGTCTCACTGGCGGGATTGATGGGCCAGGGTGGCCAAGCCAACTATTCGGCCGCAAAAGGCGCGACCATCGCCCTGACCAAGGCCCTCGCCAAAGAGTGGGGTTACCTGGGGATCAACGTCAACGCCGTGGCCCCAGGCTTCATCGAAACGCGGCTCACTGCTTCGGCGGCAGCTGAGAACAGCATCTCCGTGGGGGGAAAGACCCACAGCCTCGGCATTACGGACGCGGTGCGCGCGATGGCGCTGGGCACCAATCCATTGGGCAAGGTCGGGTCGGCGGCGGATATCGCCGAAGCGGTTGCCTGGCTTGTGTCGCCCGCCTCCGACTACGTGCACGGCCACGTACTGACCGTCAGCGGCGGCCAGATCGGAGGCATGACCACCTGAACCTGGCCTCCTCTGCCCCCGGACGCCTTCCGCATTGCGCCAAGCCAAGCACCGCGGCCTGAACTCGCCGCTCGCCTCAGGACGCGATTTCACCAGCCAGCCAATCCGGTCGTACGGCCTCGCACGCTCCAGGCTGGCTGGGAACACACTTGACTTGGTGATTAACGGATCGTAAAGTCATCTTATGAAGCGTAAAATCATGGAATGAGATATCGATGCCTGACGCACTCGATGAAACAGATGTCGTGAAATTCGCAGTGAAAGACCGCATTGCTTTCGTCACGCTCAACCGACCCGATCAACGCAACGCGTTCGATCTGGAACAGTCCGCCGCCACTCTCGCCGCTTGGGAGCGGATCAAGACAGACCGGGACATCCGTGTGGCTATCGTCACCGGCGAAGGGCAGGCCTTCTCCGCGGGCGCGGATCTGAAGAAGCTCATTCCACACATCCGGGACGCAAGCGAGGAGGACAACCGGCGGAGGGCCTTGGAAGGCCCGGGCTGGGCGGGAGTCTCTGGTGGCTACACGATCAACACGCCGATCATCGCGGCCATCAACGGCGACTGCGTCGCCGGCGGACACGAACTCGCTGAGTTCTGCGACATCCGCATCACGGTGCCGCACGCGCGTTTCGGGCACCAAGAGATCAAGTGGGGACTCATGCCCGGAGACGGCGGATGTTCGCGTCTGCCGCGCATCATTGGGCTGGGCCGGGCGATGGAGCTGATTCTGACGGGCCGGCTCTACGATGCCGAAGAAGCGTTGCGGATCGGCTTCGTCACCAAGGTCGTTGAAGCTGACAGCCTCATGGACGAAGCGATCGCGATCGCTGAGCGCATCGCCTCCAACGGACCGCTGGCCGTACGCGCCGCCAAGCAGACCATCCTTCGCGGTGTTGGCCGGCCGCTCAACGACAACATTCCCTTCGAAACCGAGACGTTCAGTTACCTGTGCAAGTCAGAAGACTGTACCCGCGGCCAACGGGCATTCCTTCATGGTGAAAAGCCAGACTTCCGAGGCCGCTGAGGATGAATACGTCGCTGGCATCGAGTCGACACAACCCGGGACTGGTCAGGTCAATCGTGCCCGGTAGTAGCCACGTTGACGTTCACCACCGCGTGGCTTCGACAGGTAGGGAGGCCGAATGGGCACGCTACCGTCATTGATCCCACTGCGCGGCTGCACCGTGATCGTCACCGGTGCGGTGGGTGGCGTGGGCTCGGTACTCACGAGCGCACTTGAGGAGCTGGACTGTCGGGTAGTGGGAATTGACCTGCCGGCGGCGGCGGCGTCCGGCGCCGATCCGGACCGATTGATAGGCGCAGACCTCGCCGATGCGGACTCGGCATACGCCGCCGTCCACGCAGCCGTCGACCGACTCGGCGGCTTGGACTGCCTCGTGGGCGCGGCTGCGAGCGTTGCAACCCTGCACCGGGCAGACCGGTTCCCGGCCCAGGCGTTCAGAGATGACGTAGCGGCGAACCTGCACAGCCAGTTTTGGACTGCCCAAGCTGCCTACCCGGCGTTGGTAGCCAGTAAAGCGGCAAGCATTGTGATGGTCTCGTCGATTGGTGCTCTCGACGGTCTTCCTGGGCAGGCGTCCTACGTTGCGTCCAAAGCGGGAATCCTTGGGCTGGTCCGCACACTGGCCGCCGAATGGGCGTCCAGGAGGATCCGGGTAAATGCCGTGGTTCCAGGGCTGGTCGCTACCCCAAAAGTGATGGCCATGCCCCGCGATATCCAGGACCGGGTTCTGGCCAATGTCGCGCAGAAGCGATTGGTGTCCGTGGGCGAGGTGGTTGGCAGCATTGCCTTTTTGATGTCGCCGGCCGCCGGCGCGATCACCGGGCAAAGTCTGCGAGTCGACGGTGGCGCAGCGATCAACACGGTCGGTCTCCACCGTTAGATCAGCGCCCCTGACGCTCCGCAGGATTAGCACGGTGTGACGGAGAGTCCGCTGCGGTCAAGGGATCTCCGTAAGCGACTGTTGTAGCGCCTAGCTGTGTGCAGACGCGACGAATGGATAGGTAAGAAGCCAATGATTGAGCCGCCTGAAGGCGAACCTAGTGCTGCCGAATTTACGCCCGACGTGCTCATCATAGGTGCCGGCTTCTCGGGATTGGCTGCGGCGGCGAAGATCTCACGGCATACCACGTGCTCCTACATCGTAGTGGAGCAAGGTGACGATGTCGGGGGCACGTGGCGTGAGAACACATACCCTGGATGCGCGTGTGACATCCCCGCACCGCTGTACTCGTTTTCCTTCGCGCAGAACCCAGATTGGAAACAACTATTCGCCACACAGTCCGAGATATTCGACTACCTGCGGCGCGCAAGCAGTCGCCTGGGGATAACCGACAACATCAGATTCAACACCACAGTTACGTCAGCCGCCTGGGACGAGACTGCCAACCGATGGCAAGTCAGTACCGCCGATGGCGCAAAGTTCACCGTCCGGTTCCTCGTCAATGCCGTTGGTGTTCTGCACCATCCATCAATCCCGTCACTACCGGGTGTCGAGCACTTCGCGGGTCCGGTTTTCCACTCGGCAACGTGGAACCACGACGTTGACCTGAAAGACAAAAGGGTGGCGGTTATTGGTACTGGGGCCAGCGCCATCCAGTTCGTACCTGCGATCGCCGACACCGTCGCCGAGCTCACCGTGATCCAAAGGACACCGCCCTGGATCCTTCCAAAGTTCGATCGCAGCTTCAGCAACGAAGAACGCCAGCGGATGCGCCACAGCCCGCTTTCGCTATGGAAACGTCGAGCCAGGCTATTCTGGGTGCACGAGAAGAGGGCAAAGGGGTTCCTCGGTGACCCGGTTGCAATGCAACCGACACATCACATGGCAATCAAACACCTTGAAAGACAGGTGAGCGATCCCGAGCTTCGGGCGAAGCTCACCCCCACGTACGCCATCGGCTGCAAGCGGTTACTGATTTCAAGTGACTACTACCCCGCGCTGTCCAAGCGCCATGTCAAGGTGGTGACTGACCCCGTTGCCAAGGTGGGGCGCCACTCCCTCATAACCTCGACCGGGCCGCGCATTGACGCTGATATTCTGATATACGGCACCGGGTTTGACGCCCAGAACGCGATGACTCACATTCCAATTCGCGGTCGGCACGGCCTGCTATTGGACACGGCATGGTCATCGGGACCCGAAGCGTATCTCGGAACGACGGTGCACGGCTTTCCAAATTTGTTCCTGATGTGTGGACCCAATACAGGTCTCGGACACAATTCGCAGATATTCATGATCGAAGCGCAGGCCGACTACCTCGTACGCTGCATCCGGCTGGCTGGCAAGAACGGAGTGGCGGAGGTCAAGCGTGCTGCCCAGGACCGGTACAACAATGAACTGCAGGACGGGATGGCGTCGACGGTATGGCAAGCCGGCGGCTGCCAAAGCTGGTATCAGGACTCCCGCACGGGGCGTAATACTCTCCTGTGGCCAAAACCGGTAATTCCCTTCTGGTTACGCACGCGGTGGATCCGAAGAACTGACTACCACCGATACCGCCCGCCAAGATGGTGTGCAAGCTGAAGCACGGTCGCGGGCATGCGTATCGCAGCACGTCCAGGTACTTGCTCAACGTGCCCCCCGCCCGTTGGCGGAGCGGTAAATCGCCGCCGCGTACTCGACTCAGAAGACGAGTGAACAATCCACCTCATGGAGGCGTCGTAGTGATGAAGTTTGCAGCAGCTCGCGTCGGCGGGCACTGACACGCCTCAATCTTGCTCTTGCCCACTATCTGTGCGGTGACACCGATGCGGCACAAAAATCAATCGATGCGGCCCGGGCGGAACCTCCGACGGCTGCTTACGCCGCCTTCTTGTGGGACCTCGACATCGCGTATAACGCTGTCGACGAGTGGCGCCAGTGAAGCGGGCCGGGGGACGCTCTGCGCTGTCACGTGACGTGATACCACCAGCGGGAGGCAATGCAATGAGCGCGGCCAGTCGAGAGTGTCGGAACGCTCCAGCGCCGTAATCTGAAAAATGACACGAAACTGAGACAGAAGCCGGATGACATCGCGTGAGACAACTTGCATCGCTGCAGGTCAGGGAACTGGGAGATGACACGCGATTTAGGAACCTACAACGATATTGTAGGTTCTCAAGTTTGACTGCACTTTCTCACGACAACTGGGGAGGTACGACATTGACCGAAACACCTCAAGCCGCTCGACCGCCCATCACAACTTCGTCGGTTCCGAGGCTAAAGAACCTGTGCGCGATCGCCGGTGCCGGCAGCGGTTGGGGGCCACGTCCCCCCTATCTCGATGACCTCCCTGCCCGAACTCTCGGTAGCGCTGCGGCCACGAATGATTCTTATCGCCCAGTGCGCACACCCGAGATTGAGTTCCACATCGGTGGTGTGCGCCGACTGCAAGTTCCCACGTCGGCATGCAACGCCGTCGCGCTCTACTCGATCATCCACGTGTCCCTCCGAGGTGGCCAACGTATCGCGGGGTTTCACCGCGTTCTCAAGCCGGCTGCGGTCTTAGTTCGATAAGGGGTGGAGGATCGCGTATCTCAGTATGTGCCGTAATCGACTGGCATCGTTGCGATCCCGTTGACCCAGCCGGAACGAACCCGCCGTGGTTCGGCCGTCTTGCTGATATTGGGCAAGTGGTCGGCGATGGCGTTCAGGATGATGCCGATTTCCATACGTGCCAGATTTGCACCGATGCAGTAATGCGGGCCTGTGCCTCCGAAGCCTAAGTGGGGATTAGGATCACGTAGAATATTCAGTCGGAACGGGTCATCGAAGACATCCTCGTCAAAATTCGCTGAGCCGTAGAACAGGCCTACCCGATCGCCCTTGGTGATTCGTACGCCGCCCACTTCAGTGTCTTGGCGCGCTGTCCGCTGAAACGCGTTGATCGGGCTCGACCATCGGATGAGTTCATCCGCTGCTGTCTTTGGTCGCTCGCGTTTGAACAGTTCCCATTGGTCAGGATGCTCTAGGAGCGCGTTCATACCAATCGATGTCGCGTTCCGCGTGGTCTCATTGCCGGCCACGGCGAGCATCAGAACGAAGTATCCGAACTCAAGCTCGGTGAGCATATCGCCGTCGAGGTCAGCGTTGACCAGCTTGGTAATGATGTCGTCCGCTGGATCCTCAATGCGTTCACTGGCTTTGGCGTACGAGTACATCATGATCTCGGCCATCGCCTGTCGTGGATCATCGGCTGACTCTGGGTCTTCTGCGCCGATCATCGCGTTGGACCAGTCGAAAAGGCGGTCATGGTCCTCGGGTGGTAGGCCGAGAAGATTGGCAATCGCCAGCAGTGGCAGACGCTTGGACACATCGTCAACCAGATCGCCAGTTCCCTTTTCGGCTGCGGCAGTGACGATGTCGGCCGCTGCCGCGGTCAGCGATTCCTCAAGGGCGTGGACGGCGCGTGGTGTGAAACCGCGTGATACCAACTTGCGTAGTCGAGTGTGCGTGGGCGGATCTGAATTGTGCATCATCACCTTGGCGGCTTCCATCTCCTCTGCGGTGATGAGGTTGTCGTATCGCATGACGCAGCCGTTCTCATGCGAGGACCACAGCTCAGGGTCGCGAGAGATTTCTCGAATGTGCTGGTGCTTGCTGATCACCCAGAAGCCGCCATCATGAAAGCCCCCGGCATTGCCTTCCTCTTGGGCGTTCCACCACACCGGCGTTGTCCGCCGAAGCTGTGCGAACTCCTGCACCGGTAAGCCGCGGACCATCAGGTCTGGGTTCGTAAAGTCGAAGCCCTCGCCGAACGGGCACCTGGTCGCAGTTGTCATCAGGACCTTCCTCTTCATTGTTCGCGTTGGGATACCCACACACTCCTCGGTGCCTCTCCCGCCGCGATAGCGCCTGGTGTGGTGATCCATGCGCTGCGGGTGACACGCTAGCAACGGTACCGTTAATTCCAATAACGAATCGTAGCGGTTCGACGCTCATGTGCGCCAGCTTTCGTTGGATACCCGGTGCGGAGTGGTGACAGATACCAAGGAAGCTGGCCCACGGGCATTGCGGTGGTCGCCACCTGCAGGCATGGCTTTAGCTGGGCGCGAAGAGGATGTGCCGCTGCTATCGTATCGTTATTAATAAGAACGAAGCTCGGGGCGGCCGGCCCCGAGACCCCGATAAAGACGATGCGGTGCACGCTGCGGTGCGTAAGTTGCTGGCCGAGGGCGGGTATCAGGCCGCAACGATCCCGGCCGTAGCCCGCGAGGCCGGCGTGGGGGCCCCGACGATCTATCGCCGGTGGGCCTCGCAATCGGCCATGGTGGAGAGCGCGCTGTCGTATCGTCCGGATCCACCGAGCATGGGACAGGCGGGGGACTTCTACACCTACCTTCGCCACTTCGCCGAGGCCGTTGTCGGATACTTCGCCGATCCGGCGACCAGGGCGGCGGTGCCCGGATTGCTCGTCGAGTATTACCGGGACCCGCAGCGCTACAAGTCCTTGGTCGCGCGTGCCGAAGACCCGATCCGCGAGCTGTTTTGTTCCGCGCATACCGCGGCAGTCGAGGACGGTGTCATCGCCGCGGCGCCTGCTGCCGATGCGCTGTTTGACAGCGTGATTGGAACGGCGCTCTACCACGGAGTGTGGCGCCGCACTGCCGACGAGCAGTTGGTCGAGGAGATCCTCGACGTCATCCACGCCGCCATCCGGCCCGTGCCTGCCGGCAGGCGCAAGCGCTCCCGTTAGCTGGTCTGCGTTGTAAACATGTTGTAGTTCAACACATCTGGACCTTCAGTAAGACTACAAGTGATGTCGGAACCGGGCCGAACAGCGCGGAAAATTACGCATTCCTGTCCGCCGGAGACCTGCTGCGCTTATGGTAACGTTATTACGAATAACTGAACTCAGGAGGTTTCGTGGGACGTTTTGATGGTCAGGTCGTCGCGGTGACCGGTGCTGGCGGGGGTCTGGGGCGATCCCATGCCTTGCTCTTGGCGGCCGAGGGTGCCCACGTCGTGGTCAACGATTATTGCGGCGACACGGTGGGCAATGCCGGTATGAGTCGGGCCGCCCATGGTGTGGTCGACGAAATCCGCCAGGCCGGTGGGGAAGCTGTGGTCGATACCCATGACGTCAGTACCGAGGGTGCCGCGGTGGTGGCCACGGCAGTGGAGGCGTTCGGTGGCCTGCATGCGGTGGTAAATAATGCCGGCATCGCCAACGGCGGGGACTTCGACGCGATTTCGGACGAGGACTTCGCCCGCATGATGGCGATTCATGTCGGCGGGACGATCGCGGTGTCCCGCGCGGCCTGGCCGATATTTCGCGAACAGGGTTACGGCCGGATCGTGAACACGTCATCGGCGTCGATCTTCGGTTTGCCGGGCACGGCAGCGTATTTGACCGCCAAGGGTGCCGTCTTCGGTTTGACCCGGGCCTTGGCTGCCGAAGGCGCCGAGCTGGGGATCAAAGTGAACGCCATCATGCCGCTGGCCTATACCAGGTTGACCGCACAGTCCGACGAGGTGCGCCCCATCATGGAGGCCGGATTCCCGCCCCATCATGTGTCACCGTTTGTGGGTGCTTTGGCATCACGGGATGTGCCTGTTAGTGGTGAAACGTTCGTGGTCGGCGGTTCCCGGGCCGCGAGGGTGGTGTTAGGTACGGTTCCCGGCCTCACAGAGATCACCTCGGTGGATAACGCATTAGAGCGGTTCCCCGATGCGATGCACACGTTCGATGTCACGGTGCACACCGATGCCATCGCCGAAGTCCTCGACGAATGTGCCCGTACCGGACTCGATTTGTCTTCCTTCGTCTAATTGCTGCGTGTAACGCGGAATGCCCGCAACGGAACCGATTTCACTGGTCGATCCGATTGCCGCCCACGGTGGCAGGTCGATCCGGTCCGTCCCGAAATCTGAGCCCAGGGAGGTTTCACGACGATGACAAACGCAGCCCATGTGGTAGCGCAGCGCCGATTCGAAAAGCTGTTCATCGGGGGTGAATGGATAACGCGGTCCTCGTCGGCGGTCCTCACGGTGACCAGTCCGGCGACCGGCAAAGCTGTCGGTAGCGTGCCGTGCGGCGATGGAGTTGATGTCGACCGGGCGGTGATGGCCGCGCGACGGTCGTTTGAGGCCGGCGTGTGGGCGTCGACACCGCCCGCGCAGCGCGCCGATGTCCTCACGCGAACTGCGGAGCTTCTCGACCAGCGAGCCGAGGAGATCATCGGGCTGATCTCCGACGAGATGGGCGCGCCAGCGATTTCGGTGCGGATGATGCAGTATCTGCCCGCCACGGCGACGTTGCGATCGTATGCATCAGCTGCTGTGGAGTATCCGTGGCGGGAGTATCGCGCCGGGACGTTCGGCACCGTGCAGGTGACGCGGGAGCCGGTTGGCGTGGTCGGTGCTATCACAGCCTGGAATGTGCCGCTGTTTCTGATGATGAACAAACTCGGTGCCGCGTTGGCTGCGGGCTGTTCAGTGGTTCTCAAACCCGCCCCGCAGACGCCGTTGAGCGCGAATTGGGTCGCGGAGCTGTTCGCCGAGGCGGGGCTGCCCGCAGGTGCGTTGTCCGTGGTCCCCGGCGGGGCCGCCACCGGTGAAGCTCTCGTCAAGCATCGCGAGGTCGACAAGATCAGCTTCACCGGGTCGACGAAGGTGGGCAAGGCGATCGGGGTGGAGTGTGCACGTCGGCTGGCGCGATGTTCGCTGGAGCTTGGCGGCAAATCCGCGGCGATTGTGTTGGCGGACGCCGATATTCCCGCTATTGCCGCGATGTTGGCGTTCTCGGGGTTGATGAACACCGGGCAGGCCTGCGTCGCTCAAACCAGGATTCTGGTGCCGCGTTCACGCCGCGACGAACTTGTTGAGGCTCTGGTGCAGGCCGCCCAAGCGATGAAGGTCGGCCTGCCCGATGATCCGGCCGCGATGCTGGGGCCGCTGATCAGCCACGAACAGCGGGCACGGGTGGAAGGCTTCGTCGAGAAGGGCAAGGCGGCCGGCGCTACCGCCGTTCTGGACGGCGGACGCCCAGATGGCCTGGGGGAGGGTTTCTTCGTGCTGCCCACGATCTTCACCAATGTCACCAACGACATGGAGATCGCGCGCGAGGAGATCTTCGGTCCGGTCCTGTCGATCATCGATTACGACACCGAGGAAGAAGCGGTCGCGCTCGCCAACGACTCCGACTACGGCCTGGCCGGCTCGGTCTGGACCCAAGATGTTGAGCGAGGGTTGGAGATCGCCGCGAAGATCAGGACCGGAACCTTCGGAGTCAACCTCTACGCCAACGACCCGTGCGCACCGTTCGGCGGTTACAAACAGTCAGGAATCGGCCGCGAAAACGGTCCCGAAGGGCTGGAGTCCTACCTGGAGCACAAGTCGGTCATGCTGCCGCTCGGCTATAGCGCGCCATGAACTGGCCGCCCAGCCGGGGGCCTCGCGCGCGGTGGTCCGGCTGTTCACGCCAAGGTTGTTGCTGCGACGGGAGATGAGATGGATAGAGATAAGTTTGGGAAGCTGTTCGATCTGCGTGGTCGCACCGCGCTGGTCACCGGCGGCACCCGGGGAATCGGGCTGGCGCTGGCCGAGGCGTATGTCTGCGCCGGCGCCAATGTCGTCGTCGCCAGCCGTAAGGCCGACGCGTGCAAGGAGGCCGCGCGGCACCTCACTGATATGGGCGGTAACGCGATTGGTGTGGCTACCCACATCGGTGACCTCGACTCGCTGGCTGCGCTCGTGCAGAGCACCGTTGAAGAGTTCGGTGGTGTCGACATCGTGGTCAACAACGCCGCCAACGCCCTCATGCAGCCCCTGGGCGCGATGACGCCTGAAGCGTGGGAGAAATCCTTCGCAGTTAACCTTCGCGGACCAGTGTTCCTGGTGCAGGCCGCATTACCGTATTTAGAGAAGAGCGGCAAAGGTGCTGTGCTCAACGTGGTCTCGGCCGGGGCGTTCATCTTTTCGCCGATGGTGTCGATGTACTCCGCGGGTAAAGCCGCGCTCGTCTCGTTCACCCGCTCGATGGCCGCCGAGTACGCCAGTCGCGGCATCCGCGTCAACGCCTTGGCGCCCGGGTCGGTCGACACCGACATGGTCCGTAACAACCCCGCTGAATTCATCGACGTGATGGCCCAGTCCGCGCTGCAGCAACGCATCGGCAAGCCCGACGAGATGGTTGGCGCCGCACTGCTGCTCACCTCCGATGCCGGCAGCTTCATCACCGGCCAGACCATCATCGCCGACGGCGGAATGGTGCCCCGCTAGAACCATCGACAACCGTGTGACCCGAAACGCGGGCTGCACGGCGGGTCCAGGATGGGCCGTTGAAAGTCCACTACATCTAAGTTACGTTAATCATAATGACGTTACTGCACGGGAAGGCCAGGCAACGACATGTCGGACAGGGACGCACTGCGCGAGGCGAACAAGCAGGTGTTGACACGGGCGATGGCTGCAATCGGCCAGCTCGATGTCGACGCCGTGCTTGCCGAACTGCACGACGACGTGATCATGCAGCTGCCCTACGAAGAGGCGGTGCCCGACATGGACAAAGCCGGCTTCGGGGAACTGCTGAAGGTGATGTTCACGATGTACAAGCAGTTCGACATCACGGTCAAGGACATCTTCGAACTCGTCGATCCCGACCGCCTCGTTGCCCGCTATGACGGCGACTGTATTGGCCGGGACAAGGATGTGCGCTACGCCAACCGGTACATCGGCGTCTTCACGTTCCGCGACGGAAAGATGACGCTGTGGTGCGAGTACGACAATCCCTTGCTCACCCAAGCCTCGATCGCCAACTTCGCGACCTGAATCTGCGGCTAGCCGCCCTCGCATCCACCGCGATGACACCACGATTTCCCGCCAGGCACAAAGGAGACCATGCATGCCTGCTGTCCTCACCGAGCATCGCCATGACGGCACCGTGCTGATCACAATCAACCGCCCCGGGCGACGTAATGCTCTGGACTCCCAAACGATTGGCGAACTACACGCAGTCCTAGACGACGTCAATGGCGAGCCTGACGTCCGTGCCGTGGTCATCACCGGAGCAGGGAGCGCGTTCTGTGCTGGCGCCGACCTCAAAGCCGTACCGGAGGATTTCACGAATACCGACGCCACACCAATGGCCGCTCTGCTGGGAACCGTGCAAAGCGAGGTAGCCCGAACCTTCGCCGCCCAGGAACTGATGGCGTCGGTGTTTGAAAAGATCCACCGACTGCGCCAACCGGTCATCGCCGCCATCAACGGGCCAGCTGTCGGCGGCGGCTTCGCATTGGCCCTTGCCTGCGACATCCGATTCGCCTGCCCGGAGGCCACCTTCGGCGCGGTGTTCATCCGCCACGGCGTCTCGGCATGCGACATGGGCACCAGCTACCACCTGCCGCGCCTGATCGGCGCCTCACGCTCTGCTGAGCTGCTATTGACTGGACGGGTTTTCGACGCCGACGAAGCAGCCGCCATCGGCCTGATTGTCGACATCGTCGACAGCCCTGGCCTTGTACCGCGCGCCCTGCAGAAGGCCTCGGAGATCGCCGCACACGCGCCGCTGGCCGTGTGGATGACCAAAGAAACCATGTGGCAAAACGTCGACGCGCCCAGCCTTCGGCACGCGATCGATCTGGAGAACAGAACCCAAGTGATGTGCACTGCCACCGGCGAACTGCACGATTCGTTCGCCGCGTTCCGCACCAATGGCAGTTCACGCTGGAATCCGCTATGAACCAACACAATCTAGCCCGGCCACATCTGGACGCCGCGATGAAGGAGATGAACAGTGAATGAGCTTGTTCGCTATGACGGGAAGCGTGTCGTTGTCACCGGCGCCGCCTCGGGCGTCGGCGCGGAGCTCGTGCGCGTGCTGCAAGATGGCGGTGCCGCCAACATCACCACCATCGACATCAAGCCGGGCGGCCCTGTCGATCACCCCATCGCCGCTGACTTGTCAACGCCGGCCGGGGTCGATAGCGCGGTCGCCCAGATCGACGGTCCTGTGGATGTTCTGTTCAACAACGCCGGGGTCGCTGCGACCTTCTCCACCGACGTGGTGATGGCAGTCAACGTGCTCGCTCCGAGACGGCTGACGGCCGCGCTGCTCGAACGCATTCCCGCTGGTGGTGCTGTCGTGAACACCGCATCGACCGCCGGTGGCGGCTACACGGAACATGTGGGCCTCATTCAAGACTTGCTGGCCATCGACGACTGGGGCGACGCATTGACCTGGGTGCGTAACCATCCCGAACTGACCGCCAACCCCTATGGCTTCTCCAAGGAATGCGCCCAGGTCTACACGATGCAACTAGCTCCGGCTCTGCTGTCGCGGGGAGTCCGGATCAACAGCGTATGTCCCGGACTCATCGAAACCCCCTTGCTCAAAGACTTCTCGGACACCCTGGGCCAGGGCGTGATCGACTGGATGGTGTCCCAGAGCGGCGGCCGGCGCGCCACTGCGCGTGAAATCGCCAACGTTATCGCCTTCCTTGGCTCCGACGCCGCCACCTACGTCACCGGCTCCAATGTCATCGTTGACCTTGGCTTCACTGCGTGTCTCAATACCGGCCAGCTCGACTACACAACGTTTCAGAGCGTCCTGTAAACACCCCGCTAGCAGAACGTGGCCCGCGCCTGAGGCCCCCGACCCAACACGAGGATGGCGAATGTCACCGGATCCAACAGCGCAGCGGCGCAAGGGCCTTGCGGTGATGTCGCAGGTCTACGGGTGGACTGTGGAGGATGGTCCTGGCGAGTTCTGGGCGCACACTGCCGATCACCTATTTGCCGATGTATGGAGCCGGGAGGGTCTGAGCATGCGTGACCGCAGGTTGCTGCTCACCGGGGCCCTGTCTGCCACCGGCCAGATCGACATCGCTGAAATCCAGGCCGGTGCCGCATTGCGGAACGCGGAATTGGACGGCGATGAGCTTGTTGAGTCCGCCTTGTTCCTCTGTTACTACATCGGCTGGCCAATCGGCACCCAGCTGAACATGATGATAGGCGAGGTGATCAAGAGACACGAAGCGTCGACCTGGGCATGAAAGTCTCATCGTGAGGCAAAAGACCTTCCCGGCAGAGCATTCCGCTGACTTGCGTGAGTTGTCATTGCGGCCGCGCCAATCGCCCGGTCGGAGCGACGCACCATCAAACTGCATATGACACAGCTATTGTCGGGCGCGATTAAGCGAAATGCAGTGTTACAAAGAGATATTCGAGTATCCAAGATCTGTAACATGTTCTACCATTACTGCAACACGTTACAGTTTTGGCCAACGACATGGAGGCGCGATGACTGCCGATATCGAGCTTCCCGGTAGTCATTCACCGTTCCTTTCACGACCGTCCACACTTGCCGGTGAGTTGCTGCGTATAGCTGAGGCCGATTAAGGCGGAAAGCCCTCTAGCACTATGCAACTCGCAACCTTTAGCTGGTAATGGTGCGTGTTAAAGAGGTGCGAGTTCCACCGCGGGGGAGCAGTACCCCTGAGGATCTGCCGAGGTTGGTGGATTGGTGCTGAGGCTTTCACGTCCTCAGATGTGGCGGGCAGCTTCCTGCACCAGCTGCACACGGGACGCGAGTCCGAGTTTGGTGTAGACGTGGGTCAGGTGGGTCTGCACGGTGCGGGGTGAGATGAAAAGCCGTGCGGCGATGTCTTTGTTGGTCAGTCCTTCGCTCACGAGTCGGACGACGTCGCGCTCGGTGGGTGTGAGTGACTCCCACCCGCTGGGAGGCCGTTTGCGTTGGCCGCGACCTCGCTGGGCGTAGGCGATCGCCTCCTCGGTTGACAGGGCAGCGCCTTCTACCCATGCGGCGTCAAACACGCTGTCGTCCAGTGCATCACGTAACGATTCGATCGCCGCGTCATAGCCGGCCTGGTACACGGCGAAGCGAACAACGCCGATCTGTTTCCGGATCGCGTCCGCGGCGCCGAACAGGCGCGCCGCGTTGTGGTGATTGCCATCGGCGGCGGCCAGTAGTGCCAGGAACTCAACGATATCGGGCAGACGCAGAAATCCATGTGTGTGTGTGCGGCGATCGCCAGCGCGTGGTGGGCGTCGCGCTCGGCCTGCTCCGGTTCGCCCTGGACCAGGGCGATGTGGGCGCGGGCCTGGCGGGCGGGCATGGCGTGAGGCGATCGAGGCGTACCCCGAAAGTGAGCGACATCATGCCGGTGGAGATTCCGGCGGACGACCTCCCCGAGCACCTGATGTCGCGCTCGGGCTGGGCGGGCGGTGAGCTGGTCGCAGCCCGCCGGTGGGTCGATGACACCGTCGCGATGGTGCCGGGCTGGCACAAGATGGTCGCAGTGATGGGCCGGTCGCGCCAAAGGGATGCCCGAATCGCGCGTCCTTGCGCGTTGGCCTCGCGCAATGTTGCGGCGATTCCGCCCTCGACGCGTCGACGCGCGGGTCCACGCAACCGCAACGGCGGCACTCGCTGCCCAAGACGAGCCATCATGCGTGTGCGATCGATGAGACCGGAAAGGTGGTGTGGAATCAGAAGGTTTCCACCCGGGCGACCCAGACCCAGCAGAAACCACCCCGACGGCATACGGGTGCTCGCGGAAGCGCTCAGCGATGGTTGGGTCGGAGGCACTTGCGCCAATCGTGGAGGAAGCACTCAGCAAGCCCTACCTGGTTGCTCAATTGGGCGATCTGTACGGAACCTCGGATGTGTTCGATGCGATTCGTCGTCTCACCGTCTCAGGAGACGCCCAGACATGCCGGGCCGCCATCGACCGTTTTGCCGATAGTGGCGCCGATTCGGTTGTCCTGCAGCCGATTCACCGGAACGAGGAAGATCAAATCGAACGGATTGGCCAGTACCTGCTTCGACGTCGCGATTCGCCGGTCTTGGCATCGTCGAGCTGACGGGGCTCACCGCCGTCGATCAGCGGTTCACCCACGAGTCAGGGATCAGCGCAGTTCGGCAGCTGTATCGACCGCCTGACCACGGTCGGGCCCTACGACGCGGTCGTGCCCAGGATCAGCGCCAGGCGTACATCACCGAGATCAGTCAGATCGGCCTGGACCCGGCCGACCCGTTCCCAAGAGGCTACGTACTGTCTGACACGTGGCCCGCGGGCAATTGAGCCCAACGGGGGTACAGGGAGGACATGCTCGCCAGCGACATCGACCCGACCGGTGTGAGGTGGGAGAAGCACACGTATCGCGACGTGTGGGAAGAGCTGAGCGGCTACCGGCGTGACGGCCGAACACTGGTTGTCGGTGTCGACGGTCACAGCGGGTCGGGGAAGACCACGCTGGCGCGGGGACTTGCCGCCCTGGATAGTGCCATCGCAATGGTGCACACCGACGACCTGGCTTGGCCTCACCCATCGTTCGACTGGGGCCAACAGCTGATCGATCATGTGTTGGCTCCGCTACGTCGCGGTGATGTGCCCATCGTCTACCGCCCGCCCGCTTGGGGCGAACGGGACCGGCCTGGTGCGATCAGTGTTTCTGCAGACGCCGCAGCGGTGCTCGTCGAGGGCGTCGGATCCTGTCGGCGCGAGGTGCGGTCGTTCTTGGACGCCACGGTGTGGGTCCACGCGCGACCCGATGTGGCGCGTCGCCGCGTCATCGCCAAAGGCGTGGACACTGACGTATTCATCTACGACTGGATGACGCAGGAGAACGCGTTTCTCGCCGAACAGCGGCCATGGGAAAGCGCCGATCTTCTCGTCGCGGGCGAACTCGGACAGCCCTCGCGCACCGGCAGCTTCGGAAACGTCGTCACCGCCGCCGGACCTGGCGGTGGTTGATGTCGCGATCATCCTCCGACAAGCCGCCCCAGGTACCGAAGTTCTCGCCGAACCGCAGGGCATGCTCGCGGCACTGCGCCATGACAGGACACTGTGAGCAGATGGCTTTGGCCTTCTGCTGCCGGCATTTTCGCGCCCGGCCGCGTTCGCCCTCCGGGTGAAAGAACATCGCCGGATCGGCGTCGCGACACAGCGCGTCCAGTTGCCAGGACCACGCCTCGACAACCGGCCGCAGCGGCCGCACGCCCTGATACGCGCGAGCACTCATCGACGCACCCAGAGTCGTTCGCTCATCGCCGCCGGCCTCTCGTCAATCGTTGCAGTGACCCGCCTAACGCGACCTCGATCACGACGCTAGGGCCGCCGCCACGCCGTGGTAATGAGCAAACTGTGTGAAGCGACACCCGTTGTTTGCACATCACGGCCCGGTGATCGAGATGTCTACCCATCGCGATAGCCGGTGCTTGCTAGCTCGAGTGCACGACGCACAGTGCCGGACCTCCGGCGGCCGGGCATACTCGTGGGCATCGGCGACCCCAATCGTGACGTCTGCTCCCGTGGGATCGGCCCCGGCCATGCTGGCGAACCGTGACACGCGGGGACCTGATCAGCTGGTCGGTCCAGGACAGCTATGGTCGTCGATTGCACCGTCGCGAGGGCCGCACGGAAGTCGCGGTCGTGAGTCGACGTCCCCCCGCGACACCGACCCCCGGCGCTAGGAGCGCGGCGGAATGACCGCCGAAGGTGTGATCGTCAGAGTCCGGCCGTCGAAGGTCACGCCGGACAAGTCGGTGATCGTGACATCGACGTCCTGGGCGATGGTGGCCGCACCGACCCCAATCACGACCTTGGCTCCCGCGGCGCGCGCCGACCGGATGCCCAAGGGCGCATCCTCGAAGACGGCACAGTGATGGGGCTCCAGATCCAACGCGTGGGCGCCGGCCAAATACGGCTCGGGTGCCGGCTTACCGGTCGCCACGTCTTCGGCGGCCACGACCACCCGGGGGCGGGGCAGTCCCGCCGAGGCGAGCCTGGCCAGCGCCATCGCGCGACGGCCGGACGTGACGACCGCCCAGCTATCGGCGGGCATGGCCGCCAGCAGGCCGGGCACGCCGGCGATCGAGGGGACACCAGTGGCCGACGCCATCTCCATGTCGCTCAACGCCTGCGTCGCCGAGGTGACGTGGTGGGCATCGACAAGGTCTGCGACGATGTCCTGCAGTCGCCGCCCGTGCTGGATGTCGCGGTGAAAGTCGAAACCCGGACACCATTTTCGCGCCCAGTCGTTCCACACGAGCGCGGCGGCCTCATTGGAATCAACCAGCACCCCGTCGCTGTCGAAGAGGATGCCGTCGACGCGGAAGGTGCGCGCATTTTCGCCGCCCTCGATGCCGTCGCCGAAGTCAGCGTGCATCTCGTTGGTGGGGCCGAGGCGATGGGTGCCCGATGTGATCACCGTGGCCCGCGTCCATGGTCGGTCGTGTTCAAGGTGGGCACGCTCTGCTCGCATCCAGTCGTCGATGAACCCAGGCGGATCGCGGTCGAGCTCGACGGTGCGCCGCATCGCGACGTCCTCGGGTGTCTCCACCCATATCGTGGCATCAAGCCAACGGGTCAGCTCGGCTCTGGCCGCTCCGACACCTTCCACCAGAACAACCTGTGTGCCCCGCGGAATGTCGATCGATCCGGACCTGCCGCGGGCGATCCACGCCCGGGGCGTGAACGAGACCGGCGGGCCGTCTCGGCGCAACGGCTCGAGCGCACCGGTGATGAGAACCGATGTCCAGTCGAAAAACGAGTGGTGCCAGGCGATGTCGTCGGTGTGGATGATGGCCATATCGTGACCGAGCGCCCACAACTCGGTAGCCAGAGACGTTTTCCCGGATCTGCTGCGGCCGTCGATTCCGATCACCGCGACCTCGCCGGGGGCCACCAAAGCGATCAGGCGGCCGAGAAAGATCTCGACCGACAAGCTCTGCCACCGGTATGTGCCCGGGGTTTGTGTCACGGCCGTCTCGGCACACTTCGCCGACGGCGAGGCCTTGACTCGACGGCTGTGCTATAACGCCGGGGTGGGAGCATCGTCACGTATCAACTGTGCGGCCCGCAGATCCTCCCACAACTGCTGGGGCACAGAGGATTCGAGCATCTGTGCGTTGTTCTCCTGCTGTTTCTGGTCGCGCGCGCCGAGGCAGATGCTGACGACCACCGGATGCGCATAGGCGAACTGCAGCGCGGCGGCGGCGAGCGCCACGTTGTGCCGCCGGCAAATCTCCTCGATGCGGCCGGCTTTGGTCAGCACATCCGTAGTTGCCGGCGCGTAGTTGAACCGTGCCCCGTCGACCGGGCCTTTGGCCAGCACCCCGCTGTTGTAGACGCCGCCCAACACGATGCCCACGCCGCGTTCTTGACAGATCGGGAACAGTTCATCCAGCGGCTCCTGCTCGAGCAGGGTGTAGCGGCCTGCCAGTAGACAGACGTCCACGTCGGTTGTCTTGACCGCCTCCATCATCAGATCCGTTTCGTTGATGCCGAATCCAATGGCCTTGACCACGCCTTGCTCGCGCAGCGCCTCCAGCGCCGGGAATGCACTGACGATCGCTTGGTGGAAATACTCCGACACTGCAGCGCCGTGCGTGTAGCGGTCGCAGTCATGGATGAACAGGATGTCGAATCGGTCGGTGAGCATGCGCTGCATGCTCTGCTCGACCGCGCGCATGACCCCGTCATAGCTGTAATCGTAGTCGGCGACGAACGGCGGGATGTCGCGGTATTGACCGTTCGTCGAGGGCGCATCGAGGGCCGGTGTGACCACTCGTCCCACCTTGGTTGATAAAACGAGCTGGGTTCGGTCGCGCTCGCGAAGTGCGTGTCCTAGGCGGTGTTCGCTGAGGCCATTGCCGTATCCAGGAGCCGTGTCGAAGTAACGGACACCCTGCTCCCACGCCTGCGAAACCATGTCGTGGGCCTCTGCTTCGGTGAAGAACCCGTTGAAATTGCCGATCGGCGCGCCGCCGTAGCCAATCGCGGTGAACTCCAGACCGGAGCGCCGGTGAACCCTGGTATCTGAGACATTCATGGCCCGCTTCTCACCCTTTACGGTCGCCGTCGATCGTCGAGGCCGTCCCGCCTCAGCGCGGCAGATAGCCCGAAGACATGCAAATTCGAGCCTAGTGATCGGGGAGCGGTGGCGACCTGCACAGAACGCGAAGTATTACGACCTCTGGCTGCACGGTGTGTACGCGTCGCCGCCGATGGGGCGCGGACGGTCTTGAATTTGGGCTCAGCACAGTCGTTTTGGGTGTTGCTGGCCGGTTCCTGACGTATGATCGTCTCATCCCGCGAGTCCGTGCATAATGCGAGTTCGGGTGTGCGGTGGCGGTTGTTCAGGAAGTTGGTTGCACGTGATCGTCGATGTGGACGATCCCCGGCACGTGACATTTGGCCCGTGCGCACGTCGGCGGGCGTGGTTGATCGCGGCGGCATCGGTCGCGATGGCAGTCGGATTGTGGCTGCTCGCTGTCGAGTCGGCCACGCACGACTACCCCCTGCCGCCAACAAGTACGTTCGGAAACCTCGGAATTGAGCCGACCTTGGATCACCGTTAGGCCGCTGCGTCCCTCTGCGCATGTTCACCGAAGCCGAGTACCGATACCTCACCACCCACCCGCTGGGGCGTTTGGCAAGCATCGGTCCCGACGGCGCCCCGCAGGTGCATCCCGTTCCGTTCGCGGTGAGCGTGGTCAGCGGCTACATCGAAATCGAAGGGCCGCGCCTGCACGAGACGCAGAAGATGCGGAATATCAGACGTGATCCCCGGGTGTCGCTCGTTGTCGACGATCAGGCTCCCTGCCCGCGGCGGGCAGATGACCGGCACGGCCGCGGAATCGAGATTCGCGGGACCGCTGAGTTGGGCCAGAACGCCGATGTCATCCGGATTAGGCCGGCACGGATTACCGTGTGGAATCTCGACGCAGCGGGATGCAACTCGCGCTTTGTCAGCTGAAACGCATTGCGCACCTGCCTGGCGCGACCATCGCAGAGAGATCGGCGGTACCGAGGTCTAGGCGGCGGTGTTGTCGCCCTCAGTGGAGGGCAGATCAGCCAGGAGCTGCTGGGTGTAGGCATGCGTGGGGTGATCGAGTACCTGATCGACGGGGCCGTGTTCGACGATGACGCCATCGCAGAGCACCACGACCTCCTGAGCGATGCTGCGGACCACCGCCAAGTTGTGGGTGATGAACAACATCGACAGTCCGCGCTCGACCTGCAATCGCCGCAGCTTTTCGACCAGCAGCGCTTGCACCGAAACATCCAGGGCAGAGGTGATCTCGTCGCACACCATCACCTCGGGATCGACGATCAGCGCCCGGCCCACCGCGACGCGTTGACGTTCCCCGCCGGAGAGCTGATGCGGCATGCGTTCGGTGTACGCGGTGGACAGCGCCACCGTTGCCAACACTTCAAGCACCTTCTCGGCACGTTCGCGCCGGGACAGCTGGGGGTAGAAATAACGCAGCGGCTCCTCGAGGTTCTCCCGCACGGTCATCCGCGGATTCAGTGAGCTGTAAGGGTTTTGGAACACGTACTGCAAGATGCGACGCTGTTCTTTGGTGCGCCGCCGCGGATCCGGGCCGAGGTCGGCGCCGGCTAAGGAGACGTCGCCAGCCCACGCCTGGTGCAGACCTACCACGGACCGAGCCAGGGTGGTCTTGCCCGACCCCGATTGCCCGACCACCGCGGTGCAGCGGGCCTTTTCGACGTCGAAAGTGATGTCGCGCAGAACCTCACGCGGCCCGTAGCACGCAACGAGGCTACGAACGGCCAATATGGGTTGGGGATGACCGGGCAGAATTGGCACCGGTTCTTTGGCATGGTCGACCGACACCGGCGGTTCAGGCCGGAAGCACCTCACCTCGTGGGATTCGGTGTCACCGAGGTCGCGCAGGACCGGAAGTTCCTCTCGACACTGCTCGACCACCGACGCGCACCGGTCGGCGAAAGGACAACCCTGCGGCCAGCGGCCCGGCCGCGGGGGCCTGCCCTCAATGCCGACAAGGATCTCGCTGCGCGCTGGGCTCGGTACCGCCTTGAGCAGACCCACGGTGTACGGGTGGCGTGCACCGCGAAAGATCGCCCCGGTCCGCGCGCGTTCAACGAGGCGGCCGGCGTATAGAACGGCTGTCTGGTCGGCGAGTTGGGCCACGACGGCCAGATCGTGGCTGACGTAGACCGATGTCACGTTGTGCTCGGAGGTGAGCTCTCGCACGGTGTTGAGCACCCGGCGCTGCGTGGTGACGTCGAGTCCAGTGGTGGGCTCGTCGAGCACGATGACACGCGGACGGCAACTGAACGCCATCGCGATCGCGACCCGCTGCTGCTGTCCACCCGACATCTGGTGTGGGTAGCTGCTGAGGAACGCGTCGGTCGAGGGCAGACCGACCTCATCCATGAGCTGGCGAACCCGACCATTGATGGTTTCGCCCGCGCGCAATGTGTCACGGTGGATGGCGATCGCCTCACGCAGCTGGCGCCCGACGGACAGCGCCGGGTTCAGGCCGCTGATGGGGTCTTGCGGCACATAGGCAACCAGTCGTCCCCGGGCGTCTTGAAGGCTCTTGCCTTGAAGGGACAACACGTCGACGCCGTCGACGCACACGCGTCCGGAGGCGATACGCAGCCCCTGACGCGCTAAGCCAAGCAGTGCCACGCCGACAGTGCTCTTGCCGGAGCCGGACTCGCCGACCAACCCCATGACCTGTCCGGCCGGCACAGCGAAGCTGATGTCCTCGACCACGGGCGTGCCGCGCTCGTCGGTGACGACGGTGAGACCCTCGACGACGAGCCCGGAATCGCGCTGGCTCGTTGGATGAATGTTCATCATTGCCTTTTGCGTTTCGGTCATGATTTCACCAGCTCCAGACCCGCCACCGCGGGCGTTTCCTCTGACTCGCCACCGCCGAAGGCGATGCGCGCCAACGCATCGGCGAACACGTTTGTGCCGACAGCCAGGATGGCCAACATGATCGCCGGCGCCAGCACCCCCCAGTAGTTGGTGGCCAGGCCCAGCCGGTTCTCGTTGACCATGACACCCCACGAGGGGTTGGGTGGCTGTGTGCCGAACCCCAGGAAGTTGATCCCGGAGATGAGAATGATCGAAAAGCTCAGCCGCAGACCGGTTTCCACCGCCAGGGGAGTGGTCAAGCTGGGCATGACGTGACGCCGGATCACCGTGCGAGGCGCCATACCCCACAGCGCGACGGCTTTGACGAAATCGCGTTCGCAGATGTCTTGCGAGGCCGCGTACATGACGCGGGCCACCTGCGGCGCCTGGCACAACGTCACCGCCAGGACCAGCAGCCACACCTTGGCGCCGATCACGCTGACGATCAGCAAGACGAACACCAGCTGGGGAATGGCCAGCATGATGTCGACCGAACGCATGATGAACAACTCGGTACGGCGACCGCGGTAGGCCGCCACCACGCCGGCAACCGTGCCGACCAGGACCGCCGCCACCGTCGAGATCGTCGCGAGTAGCAGCAGCGACCAGCCACCGTCGAGCAGGCGCGCGAACACGTCGCGGCCCAGGGCGTCGGTGCCTAGCAGGCCCGCGCCGTTGCCGGGCAGGGAATACGGCACGCCGGAAAACTCCACCGGGGACCGGGACGGCACAAACGGGCCGATGAACGCGAACCCGACGACCAGCACAGTCAGCGCCAACCCGACCTGGCCGCGACGAGTAGCGAGCGCTCCCTGCAGGATCCGTCGCACGGAGCCGCGCTGTTTGGCCGGCGGCGCGGCGCCCTCCGGGCCGATTGTTGTCGTCGTCATGGTGCTCACCTTGGAAGTCGCTTACGAGGGGTGACAAGCAGGACAGCCAGATCGGTGACGATGTTGAGCAGCACATAGGCCACCGACAGCAGCACCACCAGGAACTGGATCATCGGCACGTCGCGGTCGGTGATGGCGGCGACCAGAGCCAACCCAATCCCGGGATACTGGAAGACGGTTTCGACCAGCGCGATGCCACCGGCCAAATACAGCAGGTTCAGGCCCACCACCTGAATGGTGGTCGCCAGAGCGTTCGGCACCGCGTGCCCCAGCAGCAGCCGAGGGGTACTGGCACCCTTGAGCGTGGCCACCTCGACGTAATCGGAGTTGAGTGCTTCGATCAGCGATGCCCGAAACATCCGGAACACATACGGCGTGACGACGATGACCAAGGCCAGCACCGGCAGCACGAGTTTCACCGGTTCGTCCCAGATCAGCTTGCCTTGCGGCAGGATGCTCACCGCCGGGAACCACGCAAACACGGTGACGCCGAACAACATCACCACGAACACGGCGATGACGAATTCCGGTAGGGCGCTTGCCACCAGCGCCGTAACGGACAATGAGTGGTCGATCCATGAATCGCGTCGCGCCGCCGCCCACATGCCGAGCACGACACCGAGGATCGTCGAGATGATCGCGGTGAGCACGATAAGCACCATCGAATTGGCGAGGCGGGGGCTGGCAAGGTCCCACACAGGCAGGTGCTGAGTCAGCGACGTGCCGAAATCGCCGTGCAGCGCCGAGGTCACCCAGCTGAGGTATCCGGTGACCGGTGACTGGTCCAGGTGCAGCTGAGCCCGCAAGGCCGCCAGGCGTTCCGGGGTGGCCTGCTGCCCGAGGATCGCGGTGGCCGCGTCGCCGGGCAACACCAAGGTCGCGGCGTAGACGATGATCGAGATGACGAACACCGACACCGCCCCCGCCAATACACGAGATCCCACCAGGGACCGGATCGGGTGTGCGGCGTGGCCTTTGAATTGCGTGCTGGCACTGGCGATTTGAAGCGTCTCAGTCATGGCGAGGACCTTTCCGGCGTCGACGCATCACTCACGCCAGCCAGAAGTTGGCGAAGTCGTTGCCGCCAGGGCTGTAGCCGTTGGCGTTTTCTTTGACGCCACCGACTTTCGGGGAAGCGGCGTCGATGACCGGGAAGAAATAGGGGATGATGTAGCCGCCGCGGTCGTAGTCGATGTGGGCCATCTTGTGGATGAGGTCGGCGCGTTTGCCCTGGTCGAGCTCGGCGATCGCCTGGGTATAGAGCGCGGTGTACTCGGGGTCGTTGAACCGGGTGAAGTTGAACGGCGCAGTCGGGACCAGCGCCTGGCCCGCGGTGAACATGTAGGTCCCGGTCTGCCAGTAGTCCTGGCTGAACGGCGCCTTCAAATACGAGTTTGCGAAGTAGTCGGTGGTTGTCTGCTGCACAACGTTGACGTTGATGCCGGCCTTCTTGGCCTGGGTGGCAAACACCTGCGCGGCCTGGACCATCCCCGGCGCGTTGGGGGTGGTCACCAGATCGACCGTCAGGTTCTCGGCGCCGGCGGCCTTCAGCAGCGACTTGGCCTGATCGATATCCTGCTCGCGCTGCGGCAGATCGGTCGGATAGGACTTGTCCAGCATCGAGAAGACGTCGTTGCCGGCCTTGCCGTGGCCACCATAGAGTTGATCGATCATCTCCTTGCGGTCCACGACCAACCGGAACGCCTGCCGTACCCGCACATCATCAAACGGCTTCTGATCGATGCGCATCGTAAACGGGCCCCAGCCACCGGTATTGGAGATGTTGACATGCATGCCACCGGTCTGCAGCGCCGCCACAGAACCCTGCGACAAGAAGTCGATCACATCAACCTGAGCTGACTGCAACGCGTTGACCTGACTGGTCTCATCGGCGATGTTCGTGGTCACCACCGAATCCAGGTGGGGAACCCCGCTGTGCCAATAGTTCGCGTTACGCACGAAGGTGCTCGACACACCCGGGCTGAAATTCTGGTACTTGAATGGACCGGTCCCGTCGGGGTTCTTCGGATCAAAATCGCGCGGCACCATCGTGAAGTAGACCGACGAAAGCATCTCGGGCAAAACCGCAAACGGCTGCGAATACTTCAACACCGCCGTCGTCGGATTACCCGCCCTCGACGACGCCAGATCGATCGGACCCAAGCTCGATGCACCCGGGAACTTATTCGACACGATCCGGTTGAAGCTGTACAGCACATCATCAGCCGTGAACGGCTTGCCCTGATGCGTGGTCACCCCATCGGGTATGATGATCGTCCACTCCGTGCCGTCATTGTTCGGAGTGATCGATTTGGCCAGCGACAACTGCGGCTGCCCCTGAGCGTCCAACACCACCAACTGGTCATAGAGCTGATAGATCCGATTGAAGTCCGCGTTGGTCAGCCCGTTCTGGCCGTCGAGGGTGTCCGTGCTGGCACCGCCCTGTGCACCCAGGCGCAGCGTCCCGCCGGGTTTGGGCGCGCCCGTGGGACCCGCGGTGGTCTGGCCGCCGCCTTGGCCGCCGCCCGCGCAGGCGACGAGGCTGGCGCCGGCGCCGACCACGGCCAGACCGGCTGCCGCCGACCACAGAAACTTTCGACGATCGAGTTGACCGCCCCTCATGATGGACGAGGCTTGTGGGGTGTTGTCAGTCATCGCGGTGCCTTACTGGTGTTGTTCGCTTGCGCGAAGCCGGCGATATTCATCGGCCCGCTCGTCGGTGATGTGCGGCAGGGGCGGGAAGTCCAGCCATCCGGGGACGAACGGGCTGGCGTTGTCGCGGTCGGTCGGCACCTCGACGAGGACGGGAGCCTGGGCGTCGAACGCCTGCTTGAATGTCGGCTCCAGGTCGGCCGCCGAGTCGATCCGGAAGGACTCGAGACCGAACGAGCGGCCCAGATCCTTGAAGCTGGGGCTGTACGGCGTGCCGTCTGGCCGATTGAATTCGGTGCCGATGATGCGATCGGTCGCGTTGCGCTGTCCGCCACGGATCGACATGTAGCCAGAGTTGTCCTGCACGATGAATACCACAGGGATGTCGTGCTGGATGGCAACGCCGATCTCCTGAGCTGTCATCAGGAAATCACCGTCACCGGTGATGCTGGCGACCTGACGGTCGGGCGCGGCCAATTTGGCGCCCAGTGCGGCCGGCACCGGCCAGCCCATCGACGAGAACCCCCCGGTCGTGAGGTGTGTTCGCGGCTCATAAACCGGGAACGTCTGCTTCACCGCGCCTTGTGTGTTACCCGAACCCACCACCACTATCCCGTTGCGGTCCATCACTCGGCGCAGCGCGGCAAGGGGGCGCTGCAGCGTCAGCGGAAAGCGGTCGGAGTCGCGACGGTCGGACAACTCGGCGTCCCAATCGGCCTTGCGCTCAGCGATTTCGGCCCGGTACTCGGTGCGCTCCGGTTTGGCCGGCAGCGAATCGACGATCGCGGTGACGGCGGGTTTGGCGTCAGCGAGGATCCCCACCTCGGCTGGATAGATCTTGCCGATCTCGTGCGGGTCGATGTCGATGTGGATGAGCTTGGCCGGCGGGAAGGAGAACGACTGGCCCTTGGCATAGCTGGAGGCCGACCAGTCAGTGAAGCGGCAGCCGATTGAGACCACGACATCGGCGTTGGCCGCCAGGTAGTTTCCGTGGATGGTGCCGGTCTGCCCGACGCTACCGACGAACAGGTCGTGATCCTCGGGGAACGCGCTCTTGCCGTTCCACGTTGTCGCCACCGGGATGTCGAGGCCCTCGGCCAGCGCGCGCAGTTCGTCGGTGGCATTGGCACTGATCGCGCCGCCACCCGCGACGATCATCGGGCGCTGTGCGGTGGTGAGTACGTCGACCGCGCGCCGGATGGCTTCCGGATCGGGGTACTGCAGGCCGACCGGCAGGCGACGAGCAAGGTCGTGAAAGTTCACCTCGGCGGTCTCGGCGTGCAGATCCCACGGCACTTCGATATGGGCTGGGCCGCGGCGTCCGGTCAGCATTGTGCTGAACGCGCGGTGCAGGATGAACGGGAGGTCCTCGATGCTGTTGGCGACCCAACTGCGCTTGGACACCGCTTCGGCGACCTGCGGGAAACCGTTGTCCTTCTGGCGTTCCAGTTCCTGCAGCACGCCGCGTCCCCGCATGTGCCGCGGCGGCCCGCCGGTGATGACCAGAACGCTGGTGGAGTCGCTGTAAGCAGTGGCCAGGCCCAGCACGGTGTTGGAGGCGCCCGCGCCGATCGATGTCACCGCGACCATCGGCTGACCCGACACCCGGTAATAGCCGTCGGCCATATGAACCGCGCTCTGCTCGTGATAGGTCTGGATGAACGGGATCTTTGACTCGTCCTCGTTGAACGCGTCCATGAGCCCCCAGATGCCGTGGCCGGGAATGCCGGCCACGTACGGGACTCCGTACTCCTTGAGAATGCGGGCGATGACCTGTCCGCCGTTGAGCCTGGGCATGTGCTGTCCTTTCCGTCACGGGCGGGCTGAGCGGTGCCAGATTCCGGCCGGGCCGAGCGCGGGATCCAGACCACGGAGCTGCAAGGCTGCTGCAACCGTCACGGTCAGTTTGACGAATGTGACGTACGCCTCGTTAGACTCAAGCTGAGCAGTAAAGTGGAATTGCCCTTCACAGTCTGCTTGCTCAATCTGCTGCGTGAACGGGTGGTGTGGTCATGGCGATGACGGTCGAGGCAGCGCTGCGACTCGAGGTGTTCAGTCGTGTCGCGATGAAGGTTTACGCCGGTGAGGAAAGCCTCGACCGGATGGTCCGCTGGGTGCATCCCACCGAGATCCCCGATATCGCACGGTTTCTCCGGGGCGGCGAGATGCTACTTACCGCCGGGCTCGGAATCGGCGGTACGCCCGAGCGTCAGCGCGAATACATCGCCGAAGTCGCAGGCGCACAAGCGGCCGTGCTGATCATCGAACTCAGCGGCCGGGCCTACGACACCATGCCGCCCGACTTGATTGCGGCGGCGCGCGAACTCAACTTCCCGTTGGTGGGGCTCGACGGCGAGTTGCCGTTCGTCGAAGTGTCGGCGCAGGTACACGAGTCGATCATCGACCAGCGCGTGCTGGATTTGAGCGCGTACGAGCGGCTGAACGCGACGTTCATGAAGCTGTTGCTGGCCGGCCGCGACCACGTCGTCTTCACCGACGCCCTGGCCACTGAGGTCGGCCATCCCGTCGTACTGGAGGACGCCACCCGACAGGTCGTCGCCTATTCGGGTAGTTCGCCCGTCGGAGAGGAAGCAGTCACGCAATGGGAACACCATTCGCGCATTGAGCATGATTCCGCGACCAGTGAGACCGGCAACGCCAACGAAGCCCACAACTGCGCACGGAAAGCCGTCGTGCTGCGTGGCGAGAGGTGGGGCTGGCTGCACGTGCTGCACGGCGGGGAGCCCATGGTGGGCACCGCCGGATACGCCCTGGACCGGGCCGCCGATGGTATCGCCATCGCGTTGCTCGGCGCACGCGAAAGCGGCGCCAAGTCGGCGCAACGGCAGAGCGCTCTGGTCAGCAGGCTGCTGCTGGGCGACGTCTCAGGAGATGCCTTTGTCACGCGCGCCCTCCGCATCGGCCGCGACCTCCGCGACCGTTCCCTGCTGGTGGTGTTCGTCTGCAAGGAAACACCGCCGACCAACACCTCCGAAGAAGCGATGGAGGACATGTGCCGCGCCCTGCGCATCCCCGCCGTGGTCGCCGATCTGGGTGAACACACCTTGGCGATCATGGGCCTGTCTAAGGCCGCCCCCGAGAAGCGAGTCGTGGAGCGACTGACTGCGCTCGGTGTCCGGGCCGGCGTCAGCCGACCCGTTGACGCCGGTCAACTCCCTACCGCAGTGGAGCAGGCGCGCAGCGCGGCTTCGGTGGCCGCGGCACGACCCGACAACGCGGTACACCGATTCGACGACCTTGGGGTACTTCGTCTGCTGGCATCGCTGGCGGGAGGGCCCGAGCTGGCCCGCTACATCGAGGACGAGCTGGGGCCGGTGCTCAAACATGACGCCAACGCCGCCAATCCGCTGCTTCCGACGCTGCGCACTTATCTGAACTGCGACGGCAACAAATCCCAAGCCGCACAGTCACTTTTCGTCCAACGGCGCACGCTCTACTACCGCCTGGAGCGAATCACCAACTTGCTTGGCCGCTCGCTTGACGAGCCGGACACCAGACAGGCGCTCGTCTTTGCGGTGCGCGGACACGATCTGTTGCAGCGGCAGGACCGGGCCTGAGAGTTGCATAGTGTGCGCACGGCGCACCGGACGGACTGCACACCGTGCGGCTCCCGCCTGATCGGGCACGAGCCTAGTTTGGACAGTGTTGCCCGACGGCAACGCTGTAATCCTCTCGGCCCAGGGGAGTTATCGATATGCTCGCTTCAACCGCGCCTGCGCAGTCGCAGATCATCACCGATCCGCCTGACGTCCTCGACACCGATGTGGCGATCATCGGCTCGGGAATGGGCGGCGGCAGTCTGTCCTACGCGCTGCGCGACAGCGGGGCCGACGTCCTGATCATCGAGCAGGGCGACTTCCTGCCGGTCGAGCGCGAGAACTGGTCGTTCGACGCGGTTCACCTGCAGGGCCGCTACAAGAACTCCGCCGCCTGGTACGACGCGGCCACCGGCAACGAATTCGTGCCAGGCAACTACCACTACGTGGGTGGCAGCACGAAGCTCTACGGCGCCACCCTGCCGCGCTTCCGTGAGTGCGACTTCGGCGAGATCGAGCATGTCGACGGTGTCTCACCGGCATGGCCGATCGACTACGCCGATCTGGAACCGTTCTACGGGCAGGCCGAGCAGATGTATTGGGTGCACGCCAACAAGGGCGAGGATCCGACCGATCCGTGGCGTTCCACGGACTACCCGTTCCCGGGCCTGGCACATGAGGGTGCGACGGCGCGTCTCGCTGAGAGCGCCAAACAGCAAGGCCTGCATCCGTTTTCCGCGCCGCAAGCCCTTGACCGCCGGCCTGGCGGCCGGTGTGTGCTGTGCTACACCTGCGATTCGTTTGCGTGCATGGTCGACGCAAAGGGAGACGCCGATGTCGCCGCAGTGCGGCCCGCATTGAACGCGGACTCCAAGAACGTGCGCTTGCTGACCAACGCCGAGGTGACCCGGCTGGACACCGATGCCGCGGGACGTCGGGTGACCGATGCGCAGATCCTGCATCACGGGCGGCGAATTCGGGTGCGCGCCAAGCGATTCGTCGTCGCGTGCGGGGCGATCAATACCGCCGCGCTGCTGTTGCGCTCAGCCTCGTCGACGCATCCAGGAGGACTGGCCAACTCATCCGATCAGGTCGGCCGCAACTACATGACGCATGTGACGACCTTCTTCCTGGCCATCGATCCGCGCAGGAAGAACGAGGCGGTGTACCAGAAGACGATCGGCATCAACGACTGGTACACGGCGGGTCACACCAACCGGTATCCGCTCGGCAATATCCAAGGGCTGGGAAAGCTGCGTGGTCCGCAAGCCAAGTTGGGCAAGCCGTGGGTACCGTTGCCGATCCTCGACGAGGTCACCAAGTACACACTGGACTTGTTCATCCAGTCCGAGGATCTGCCGCTGCCGGAGAACCGGGTGACCCTCAACTCGAACGGGCAGATCACGTTGGCGCGCAGGGAAACAAACCTCGCCACCCACCATGAGTTGATCCGGCGGATGAAGAAGATGCTTCACTCCGCCGGGTTCCCGATCACGCTGACTCGCAGCCTGGGAATCGAGGCGACGTCACACCAATGCGGAACTGCGCGCATGGGCGACGATCCCGCCACCAGTGTGGTCGGCGCCGACCTGCGTGCCCACGATCTGGAGAACCTCTGGATCACGGACAGTTCGACCTTTCCGTCGTCGGCCGCGGTCAATCCGGCGATCACCGTCGCCGCGCTGTCACTGCGGCTGGGCCAGTCCGGCGCGCTGACCGCTTAGGAGGCTGCACATGACGTCGACTGTCTCCATCGATCCCACCGTCGCTTCGCTCTTCGAGCCGATCACGGTTGGCAACATCGAGATCCGCAACCGAGTGGTGATGACCGGCCATGGCACAGGCATGGCCAAGGACTATCTGCCGACCGACCAGCACGTGGCGTACTACCGAGAGCGTGCGATGGGCGGCGTGGGGCTGATCGGAATGGCCTTTCCCCAGATCCATCCCACCTCGCAGGATGTCCCTGGCGAGCCGCGGGCGTGGCTGCCCGAAATCGTCCCTGGGCTGCGCAAGATCAGCGATGCCGTGCACGAATACGGGGCCCGCATCGTGATGCAGCTGGGCCACGGTGGGCGGCAAGGTCATTCGACGTTCACCGAACGCGCGTTGTGGGGACCGTCGAACACGCCGTGCCCGTTCAACCTCGAGATGCCCAAGGAGATGGAACTCGAGGACATCGACGAGATCGTCGAGGGCCACGCCATCGGCGCCAGACACGCCAAGCAGGGCGGCATGGACGGCGTCGAAATCCATTCGGGTTATGGCGGTTACCTGCTGGCCTCGTTCCTCTCCCCGTTCTCCAACCACCGCACCGACGAGTACGGGGGCTCCCTGCAGAACCGGATGCGGATCGTGATGCGCGTGATCGACGCCGTGCGCGCGGAAGTCGGTGCCGACTTCGTCGTCGGAATGAACCTGCAGGGCCACGACTTCAGCCCCGGCGGTCTCGAAATCGCCGACGCCCAGCAGATCGCGCAGGCGATCACGGCGACCGGCAAGATCGACTACATCTGCGTCAAGGCCGCGACATACAACGAAGCCCACCAGAACGTGCCCGACATGCAGCATCCGAAACGGATCTGGGAAGACCTGGCCGCGGCGGTGAAAGCGGTGGTCGACGTGCCCGTCATCGCGGTGGGCCGGATCAACGATCCCGTCGATGCCGCCGACATTCTCAACCTCGGCCACGCCGACATGGTGGCCATGACACGTCAGCAGATCGCCGACCCCGAAACCGTCAACAAGGCGAAAGACGGTCGGCTGCATGAGATTCGTCGCTGCATCGGCTGCAATCAGGGGTGCATCGACCGGCTGTTCGACATCACGCACTCCTCGTGCGTGCACAACCCTGCGGCGGGCTACGAACTGGAATTGGGCATCGGCACCCTGGTGCAGGCGACCTCCCGGCGCCGCGTCGTGGTGATCGGTGCAGGCCCGGCAGGGATGAAGGCCGCCGAGGTCGCCGCCAGGCAAGGACACGACGTCATTCTGATCGAGCGGCGCATACAGACCGGCGGGCAACTCAGGATCGCCGCCAAGATCAAGGGCCGCAGTGAAATCGGAGGAGTCATCGACCATCTCGACGTGATGATCGCCAAGTACGCCGTAGATCTGCGGCTCGGCTGGGCACCGAGTGCGGCCGAGGTGCTGGCGCTGGATCCGGACCACATCATCGTCGCGACCGGATCGGCGCCGGGTAGCGACGTCGTCGGCAACCTCGCCCAGGGCATCGGATTCACGCCGGGCCTGGACCAAGACCATGTGCTCACGGTGTGGGATGTGCTCGAAGACGACAAGCCGGTCGGCCGCCGGGTGGTGATCGTCGACGACGGTGAAGGTGGTTGGAAGGGCATCGGGCTTGCGCTGCAGCTGCAGGAGGACGGCCATGACGTGCACCTGGTGACCCCACTGCCCTACGTGGGCGCCAAGCTGGGCCCGTTCTCCGCCAACCTCGCGGTTCCCCGAATCCACAAGTCAGGCATGACAACTCATCCGTTCACCACGATGACAGCCGTGGAAGGCCCCGTCATCCGTGTCATCGCGAAGGGCAAACGGGCCGCGCTGGGTGGTATCGACACCGTCATTCTCGCCGGCTGGCACCGCCCCGTCACCGATCTGTACTTTGCGCTGAAGAACCAAGGGGTCACCGTGGAGCGCATCGGTGACGCCGTCGCCAGTCGCACAATGATGGAGGCGGTGCACGAGGGTGAGCGCGCCGCACGCAGGATATCTGTGCGCACCTAGCCGCTTCATCGGTGCACATTCCGTGCAATTACGCCTGCCGTACGTACCAGTCTGTGTCTGCAGTTCAGCATCGGTGTCCGGCACACTCAGCACAAGAGAGCTCGCTCAACGTTGGAAAGGGGTTGCCGCATGGGAAAGTTGGACGGCAAAGTCGCGTTCATCACCGGTATCGCACGTGGACAAGGGCGATCCCATGCGCTGACCCTGGCCCGCGAGGGTGCCGACATCATCGGTCTGGATCTGTGCCGGACGCCGGCGTCGGTGCCGTACCACGGCGCCACGCTGGCCGATCTCGAGGAAACCGTTCGACTGGTGGAGGACACCGGCCGAAAGATCGTTGCCGAGCAGGCAGACGTTCGCGACCTCGCGCAGGTGCAAGCGGTTTTCGACGCCGGTATTGCCCAGTTCGGCCGGGTGGACATCGTGCTGCCGAACGCGGGAATCTGCGCAGGCGGACTGACATGGGAGATCACCCCTGAGGCGTGGCAGGAGATGCTCGACATCAACCTGACCGGCCCGTGGCACACCGTGCGGGTCGCGATCCCCACCATGATCGAGCAGGGACAAGGCGGGGCCATCGTCTTCACCGGGTCCGTCGACGCCCTCAAGGGCTCGGCGAACATCGCGTCGTACGCTGCCGCCAAACACGGGATCACGGGCCTGATGCGGTCCCTCGCCAACGAGGTCGGGCAGTACGGCATCCGTGTCAACTCGATCAACCCCGGCCACGTCGACACCATCATGCTTGGCAACGAATTCGTCTGGGGGTTGTTCCGTCCCGACCTGGACAAGCCGACCAAGGACGATGTCGTCGAATCATTCAGGGGCACAAACCTTTTGCCGGAGCCATGGATGCAACCCGAGGATGTCAGCAATGCCATCCTCTATCTCGTCTCCGATGAGGGTCGCTTCGCGACGGGCACGACCCAGCTGCTCGACACGGGCTTCCTGGCCAAGTCCTAAACTCCGCTGTGCTGTACCAGTACCGCAGCCTTCGCGCTGCCCGCGTCGCGGTGTTCGCGCACTTCGCGTGCTTCGGTGTCGTGTTGGCGACTTGGGCGGTGCATCTGCCTTCGGTGCAGCAGCGCACCGGCGTTTCGACGTCACTGTTGGGCACGCTGCTGCTGATCCTCGGCATCGGCGCGCTGCTCGGCATGCAGATCTGCGGCGTGCTGGTCGACCGGTACGGCGCTGCCCGCATCGCCGTCGCGGCATTGCCGGTGATGGCGGCGTTGGTCGTGGCGCCGTTGGCGATGACGACATGGGGACATGCGGCGATCGCGGTGCTGGTGTTCGGCGTCGGTTCCGGGATTTCAGAGGTCGCGATGAATGCCGCGGCCGTTGACGTCGAGCGTGGCTACGAACGGCCCATCATGGGTGCGTTCCACGCCGTGTTCTCCGTTGGCACCGCCATCGGATCCCTGATCAGTGCCGCCGGCTTCGCCCTTGGCGTCGGCGTGACCACCATGGCAGGTGCGGTCACGGTGCTGTGTCTGGTGGCGATCGCCTCGACGGCGAACGGCCTACTGCGCGGCGGGCGCACCAGTGGCGCCACCGCGGCGGCGCCCCCCACACAGGTGTCGGAGGAGGTCGGCCACCGATCGTCTGGGCGCCGAGTCCTGCTGCTCGGCACGCTTGTCTTCTTGTTGTTCCTGTCCGAAGGCTCGGCGATGGACTGGAGCAGCCTGCACGCCCAGCAGCACCTCGGTGCGTCCCCGGCACTCGGCGCGCTCGCCTTCGGCTTCTTCGTCGCGGCGATGACCATCGGCCGGTTCAGCGTCGACCGATTGGCGGCCCGTGTCGGTGCGGTGCGGGTGGTCAGGTGGGGATCCGTTGCTGCCGCAATGGGACTGGTGCTGGTGATGGCGTCGACGGTACTGCCGCTGACGTTGCTCGGGTGGGCGATCACCGGACTGGGGATTGCCGGGGGAGTGCCCCAGGTGTTCAGTGCGGCCGCCAACAGCGGCGGCGCATCGGGTCGCACGCTCTCCCGCGTCGTCGGGATGGGTTATCTCGCCATCCTCGCAGGCCCGTCCGCAATCGGATGGCTGGCGGCCGTGGTGTCACTGAACACCGCGTTTGTGGTGCCGTTGGGCGCAATGCTGATCTGTGCGGCGATGGCGGGCGTCATCGCCGACCCACGGCGGTTGGCCGCTGCGCGACCTTCCTGAGCGGTTCACCTGTGCACGTCGCGCCCCGTCTATTGCACATGGTGAGTCTGTGAAGACATTCCGGCTGCGCTGAGACTGGAAACACGTGTGTAACCGGAGTTTCCAGCGCCGTTCGATACCCACGGATTGTAAGGAGAAACCTATCGTGTCGGTCCTTCTCAAGACGCCGACCGCCGAGGCAGGGACGCCCCACAAGAGCAGCCCCCAGGTGGTCGAGACGGTCGGTCGTGTGCTCGAGGACATTCGCGCCAACGGCGATTCCGCGGTGCGCAAGTACTCCGAGCAGTTCGACAGGTGGACGCCCGTCTCCTTCCGGCTCACCAATGCCGAAATTGCGAAGACAGTTGCAGATCTGCCGACGACCGTCATCGACGACTTGCGCTTCGTTCAGCGTCAGGTGCGCAATTTTGCTCAGGCGCAACGGGATTCGATGCTCGATGTCGAGGTCGAGACGCTTCCCGGGGTGCGGCTTGGCCACAAGCATGTCCCGGTCGCCGCTGCGGGGGCCTATGTGCCGGGCGGTCGCTACCCATTGACGGCGTCGGCGCACATGACGGTGGTGACCGCCAAGGTCGCAGGCGTCGAGCGGGTGGCCGCCACGACACCCCCGAACCAGGGCAGCGTTCCGCCGATCAGCGTCGCGGCCATGCACCTGGCGGGCGCCGACGAGGTCTACGTGCTTGGCGGCGTGCAAGCCATCGGCGCGCTGGCGCTGGGCACCGAGACCATCGCCCCTGTCAACCTGCTCACCGGTCCCGGCAACGCCTACGTGGCAGAGGCCAAGCGTCAGATGTTCGGCGAGGTCGGCATCGACCTGTTCGCAGGGCCGACCGAGGTACTCATCGTCGCCGACGACACCGCAGACCCGTTCGTGGTCGCCGCCGACCTGCTCAGCCAGGCAGAGCACGGTCCAGATTCGCCCGTCGTCCTCGTCACCACCTCAGAGCGGGTGGGCCGCGAGACCATCGCCGAAGTGTCACGTCAGCTACAGAACCTGCCGACAAGCGGCGTTGCCGCGGTCTCCTGGGAGAATCACGGCGAGGTGCACCTTGTCGACACCATCGAGGAGGCGTTCGCCGTGGCCGACAGCTACGCCAGCGAGCACGTCCAGATCCTGACCGCCGAACCGCGCCGCGCCCTGGCCGAGATGCGGGACTACGGCGCCCTGTTCCTTGGCGAGCGGACCTGTGTGCCCTTCGGCGACAAGGCGATCGGCACCAACCATGTGCTGCCCACGCTGGGCGCCGCCCGCTACACCGGAGGTCTGTGGGTGGGTAAGTTCCTCAAGACGGTGACCTACCAGGAAATCGACAACGACGCGTCCAGCGCAGAGTTGGGCCGCATCTGCGGCCGCGCATCGCGTCTGGAGAACTTCGAAGGTCACGCCCGCTCGGCCGATGTGAGGGCCGCGAAGTACGGCGGTGATGCATTGCCGTGGACCGAGCACCAATTCACCGCGGAAGAGGCTGCGTCGGGGGCCAACCGCTAGTGAGTGGTGTCAAACGACCGCGGGTGCCGACATTGCGGGCGGTCGACCACGTCGCGTACACCGTCCCTGATCTCGATGAGGCGGTGCGGTTCTTCGTCGACCACTTCGGTGGCGAGTTGATCTTCACCGACGGCCCGTTCGTCGACGAAAGCACCGACGGCATGCGACGCAGGCTCAACGTGCACCCGCGCGCCCGCTGCCGGCTCGCGATGGTTCGGTTGGGTCGGCACCACAATGTCGAACTGTTCCAGTACGACTCGCCCGATCAGCAGACGACGTTGCCGCGCAACAGCGACATCGGTGGGCACCATCTTGCGTTCTACGTCGACGACATCGAAGCCGGTTATGAATACGTGCGGTCCATCCCCGGCGTGGTCGTGCAGGAGGGCCCAAACGGCGTCGATCCCGCGGCTCCTGTCGCTGGGCAGCGGTGGTTCTATTTCCAGACGCCGTGGGGCATGCAGATGGAGCTCACCACCTGTGCCACCGGCGGCTTCTACGACGGGTTGCCGGGCGCCGCGATGGCCGCACCCGCCGGAGAGTGGCGATGATGCGACTCGAGCACGATTCGCTTGGCAGTCGGGAGGTCAGCGCCGACTGCTACTACGGCATCCACACCGCGAGGGCGTTGGAGAACTTCCCGATCTCGGGAATCCCGCTGTCCGCCTACCCCGACTTCGTCAACGCACTCGCGGCAGTCAAACAGGCCGCCGCGGTCGCCAACTGTGACCTTGATCTGCTCGACGGGGCACGCGGCGACGCGATCGTGGCCGCGTGCACCGAGATCCGTTCGGGCCGCCTGCACGACCAGTTCGGGGTCGACGTGATTCAGGGCGGCGCAGGTACGTCGACAAACATGAACGCCAACGAGGTGATCGCCAACCGCGCACTGGAGATCCTGGGTTGTCTGCGTGGCGATTACCACAGGGTGCACCCTCTCGAACACGTGAATCTGAGCCAGAGCACCAACGACGTCTATCCGACGGCGATCAAGGTCGCACTCCAGGTGCACATCGCAACGCTGCACACCACCCTGCTTGAGGTGAGTTCGGCGTTCGGTCGCAAAGCAGCCGAGTTCAAATCGGTGCTGAAAATGGGTCGGACGCAGCTGCAGGACGCGGTGCCGATGACGTTGGGTCAAGAGTTCGGCACGTACGCCGTCATGGTGGCCGAGGACGCCGAGCGACTACTGGAGGCTGCGCAGTTGGTGTCCGAGATCAACCTCGGCGGAACCGCGATCGGGACGGGCCTGAACACGCATCCGCGCTATGCACGCGTCGTCTGTGAGAAGCTGAACGAGATCAGCGGCTTCTCGCTGTCGACCGCCAGCGATCTGGTCGAGGCGACTCAAGACGTCGGAGCGTTCGTACAACTGTCGGGCGTGCTGAAACGGACCGCACTGAAGTTGTCCAAGATCTGCAGTGATCTCCGTCTGTTGTCCTCTGGCCCGCGCTCTGGCTTCAACGAGATCAATTTGCCTGCCGTGCAACCAGGTTCGAGCATCATGCCAGGCAAGGTCAATCCGGTCATCCCGGAAGTGGTCAATCAGGTCGCATTCGAGGTGGTCGGCAACGACGTGACGATCAGCATGGCCGCCGACGCAGGCCAGCTGCAGCTCAACGCCTTTGAACCCATCATCGCGCACTGCCTGTTTCAATCGCTGACCCACTTGACCGAGGCTTGCCGAACCCTGGTGTCGCGCTGCATCGTCGGCATCACCGCCAACGAACAGCGGCTGCACGAGTCGGTGACCGGCTCGATCGGCATCATAACGGCGTTGAGTCCCTATATCGGCTACGCCGCGTCGGCCCGGATCGCCAAGATGGCGTTGCTGACCGGCCGGCCGATCCCGGAATTGATTGTCCAGGAGGGTCTGCTGTCGGCAGCGCAGGTCGCCGAACTGCTGACGCCCGAGGCGCTCATCAGCCCGCGAGAAATGCTGTCGTTCACCGAGACGATCCAGACTGCGGCACCGAAAAAGGACTTCGCCTCATGACCAATGTCTTGTACCTGTACGGCGGTTGGCCCGGCCACAGCCCGTACAACATCGCCGACTGGACCCGCGACCTGGTCGGCGAACTCGGCTTCGATCTCGAAGAGTCCCAGGACATTTTCACACTCGACCGCGATCTCACCGGGTACGACTTGATCATCCTCGGCTGGAACAACGCACTGACGACCGAGGACCTTTCGGATTCTCAAGAAGACCATCTGCTCAATGCCGTCGAGTCCGGCACCGGTGTCGCGGCCTGGCACGGCGCCGCTGCGGCGTTCCGTTCCAGCCTGCGCTATCACTTGATGCTCGGCGGAGACTTCCTGGCCCATCCGGCCGGTGAAGGCTATCCGCACCCGTACCAGGTCAACATCGTCGACCACGACCACGACGTGACCCGAGGGGTCCACGACTTCCCGGTTGCCTCCGAGCAGTACTACATGAGCGTCGACCCGAACAACGTCGTGCTCGCCGAAACCACCTTCAGCGATGAGCATTTCGCATGGTTCGAAGGGCTCACCAGCCCGGTGGCCTGGGTCCGGCAGTGGGGTGAAGGACGAGTCTTCTACCACTCGATCGGCCACGCCCCGCAGGACCTGGCGGGCGAGGACGTGCGCCTGCTGACGAAGCAGGGCATCGCCTGGGCGGCGCGAAAGTAGCTGCGCCGACGCGGCGCAGTCTAGGGAGCGCGACCGGTGGTCGACCGGACGATCAAATGCGTCTGTTTGACCGAGCGGCGGCGGCTGCGTCCCGCGATGAGGTCGAGCAGGATCGTCGCCGCGGTCCTGCCCTTGTCCTCCAGAGGCTGGTGCACGGTGGTCAGCCCCATCAGGTCGGCGAGCGGCGCGTCGTCGAAGCCGATGACAGAGACACGTCCTGGCACTGAAATTCCCCTTTGTACAAGAACTTTCAGTGCAGCGACGGCGTGCACGTCAGACGTCGTGACGATCGCCGTCGGCGCGAACTCGTCGAGCAGCCTGCCTGCGGCCGCCATACCGCTGGCCATGTCGATGCCGGCCGCCTCGACCAGTGCGATGCCGGCATCGGGGACGCCTGCGGCCGCGCGCGCCTGCATGTAGCCGGTGAGGCGCTCCCGGATGTAGGTTTCGGTCGCCGACGCGATCGCGCTCAGTTCGCGAAATCCCGGGGCTACGCCTGGGCCAAGCCGATCGCTGATGATTCCGATTCGGTTGTGCCCCAACTGCAGAACGTGATCCATCTGTGTGACGCCTGCTGCGCGATGGTCGATCGTCACGTAGGGCAGGTTCGGAAGCCGCGGCGAATCGATCGCCACCGCCGGGATCCGACGGGTGACGACCGCGTCGACGACGGGATGGTCGTTGGGCAGGCAGTGCAAGACCACGCCGTCGACCAAGCCGCGCAACGCCGCAGGCTTTGTCGGTTGGCGGCCCGCGGCCAGTTCGGCGCGGTCGACGGGCAGCAGTACCAGCGCGACGTCGGCGAGTTCACCGACCTCAACGATGCCCTTCATCAACAGCATCGTGGAAGGGTCCTCCACGGCGAGTGCGAGCGAGCCGGGAACCAGCACGCCAACGGTTCCGATCCGGCCCAGCCGCAGGCTGCTTCCCGCGATGTTCGGTCCCGTGTAGCCGAGTTTGGCTGCCACTGCGAAGATCTGATCGCGCTGCGGCGCCGATACCCGCGGGGACCCGCTGTATGCGTAGGACACGGACGCCTGTGAAACGCCGGCCGCCTTGGCGACGTCCTTCATCGTGACCATGTCGTCGCTCTCTCGAATGCCCGGGACACAACAGAATAGCTGTGTCGGAGATCGGGCAGATCAAGACTTGACGATGAAACCCGCGTCGATCACCAACGCCGTCGCCGTGATGTACTGCCCGGGCTCGGTGACCAGATACAGGATCGCGTTGCTGACGTCCTGCGGTTGAATCCACGGCACGGGCAGAATGTGGGTGCCCGTGAAACTGCCGATGACGTCGTCGCGGGTCGGCTTGTCGAGGTCCGGACGGAACAGGCCGTAGACGAAGTCGTTGTTGATCATATGGGTGTCGACACAGGTCGGGTTGACCGAGTTGACGCGAATGTTGTACTGGCCCAATTCCCTTGCGAGCGATGTCATCAGTCCGGTGACGCCGTGCTTGGATGCGGCATAGGACGAGATGTTCTCTGCGCCCTTGAGTGCTTCAGTCGAACCGGTGAAGACGATCGAGCCGCCGGTGTTCTGCGCGATCATCGTCGGCACAGCGACCTTGACGGTGTGGAAGACGCCGTTGAGGTTGATGTCGACCATCTCGCGCCAGTCCTCGGGGGTGAGCTCCCAGGTCTTGGCGCCCGAACAGATGCCCGCATTGGGCAGCACGATGTCGACACGCCCGAACTGCTCGATGCCCCGCTCGAAGACCGACTTGACCTGCTCGTAGTCGCGGGTGTCTGCGACCTCGGCCACCATCTGGCCACCGGCTTCCTTGACCATGCGAACCGTCTCGTGCAGGTCCTCTTCGGTGGCGCCGGGGTAGGCAGTCGTCGACGGCTTTGCGCACAGATCGAGCCCGATGATGTCGGCGCCCTCGCGTGCCAGGGTTAACGCATGCGAGCGGCCCTGACCCCTGGCGACACCGGTGATGAAGGCGACCTTGCCGTCTAGTTGTCCCATAACAAGCTCCCAGATTCGATTGGTGATGTGCAGAGCCCACGCGCATGTGGCTGGCGCCGGGCTTGGTGAATCGTATCACCAGATCACGCCACGGAACAGTAGGGAATCCTGTCTACCTCAGATGATACGATTCACTTTAGCGTCGCAAGACTGAGGGGAGAAGATGTCGACATGATCGGCGAGAAGAACTCGGACGCAGCCCTGACACCGCGGGTGGGCTGCGTCTACCGTCCCCAGTTCGCGCCCGAGCGTCTCGCAGCGGCCGCCGCCGCGGCCGACCGCGCCGGCCTGGACGAGCTGTGGCTGTGGGAAGACTGCTTCCTCACCGGCGGGCTGTCGACCGCGGCGATCGCCCTTGCCAATAGCACCCGCTTGACGGTCGGCATCGGCGTGCTGCCAGTGCCGATGCGCAATGTCGCCGTGACCGCCATGGAGGTTGCGACCCTGAGCCGGGCGTTTCCCGGGCGGTTGCGCGTTGGCGTCGGGCACGGTGTCCAGGATTGGATGCGGCAGATCGGCGAAAAGGTGGACTCGCCCCTTTCGCTGCTGCGTGAATACCTGACGTGCCTGGCCGCGCTCCTGCGTGGTGATCGGGTCAGCTTCACCAGTCGCTACCTCCACCTCGACGACGTCGCTCTGGATTGGCCTCCCACTGAGCGCATCGAGTTGTTCGCGGGTGCGACAGGGCCCCGAACCCTGCAACTGAGTGGAGAATTGGCCGACGGCACGGTAATTGGCGGCGGAACGACCCCGGACGCGTTGCGCGCCGCGCTGGAGCACATCCGAGTCGGCGGAGGCCTCCGCCCGACAGCGGCGCCGCACGCCGTGGTCGCATATCTGCCCTGCACAACCGGATCTGATGCGCGCGCACGCGCCATGGCCGAGTTACGGCACTGGGGATTAGACCCGGCAGACGACCTTGCCGCCTACGGCGACGCCGGTGAGATCGCTGCGGCAGCGCGACGCTGGGTCGACGCCGGCGCCGACACCATCGTGCTTCAGCCCGTCGCCGACGACGATATCGAGGACTTTGTCACGTTCGTCGGCGCTGAGGTGCAGCCGATCCTGCACGGCGCGACGCGCTAGACCTGTTGTGCCCGCTATCGCTTGGTGGCCGTCAGGACTTCCAGGGTGACGGGTTCGGTGAATCGTCCCGCGGGGTCGATCGCGAGCAATGCGTCGGTGACTTCTTTTTCGAATGCTGCCCGCCTGCTGCCGAGTAGTCGACGAAGGGGCACCGAGGTCGAGTAGAGGTAGCCGATTGCCCGCTCGATCGTCCAGGTCCGCGTGAATTGGTAGGCCCGCCGCTGCACGTGTCGGAAAGCAGAGCGCGCCAGTATTTCCTCGTGAGGCTCGTGGCCGTCGGCGGCGGTTGGGATGCCAGCCTGCCAGTCCGGCGGCAGGAACCGCAGCTGGACGTCTTCGATGGCTTGCTGCCAGGCCGTCGCCGCCTGCGCTTGTCTGGCTGCTTCATTCAGCATCTCGGGCTCGGGATCGATACCGGTTGCTGCGGCGACGTGCTCTGCGAGCCGGAGGGTCAGCTGGCCGGTTCCGCAGCCTAGGTCGAGAAGTCGTCCGGTGCCGTCGAGGTGGAATCGTTCGACGAGGTCTGTGAAGAACACGCTCGGATAGCCAGGCCGGTATCGCGCGTAGTGCCAGGCAGTGCCGGTGAAAAGGGTGCGGTTGGAAAGGCGTCCCATGTAACCTCAAGACGTTCGGTCGGCGAACGGCTGAACGCGCGCGGGACAAAGGATCTCATGGCGTCGCAGCGCCGCTACAGTCTGTGCAGGATGCCGCCAATGTCGTTCTCACCCTGCGTCTTTAGGTGCAGTGGGTCACTGGGGGACCCTCGATAGGTGGGCACAGCCAGTCCCGCCGTCTGCGGCCATGGATCACAACACCCCGCATAGGGTGCGTCAGCCGACGCGCGATCACTATGACGTCGTCATCGCCGGCAGCGGGATGGGCGGCGGCACGATGGCGTATGCCCTGAAGGACTCCGGGCTCAGTGTGCTGCTGATCGAGCGGGGCGACTACCTCCCCCAGGAGGCACAGAACTGGGACGCGCGTGCCGTCTTCGTCGACGGCCGCTACAAGAACGCCGAACCCTGGTACAGCGTGGACGGGTCCCCGTTCACCCCTGGCACGTACTACTACGTCGGCGGGAACACCAAGTTCTATGGCGGATCCCTGGCCCGGTTCCGCCGCCAGGATTTCGCCGCGACGCAGCACCACGATGGCACGTCGCCGGCTTGGCCCATCGGTTACGACGATCTGGCCCCGTACTACGACACCGCCGAACGCGTCTACCGGGTGCACGGTGAACCGGACGATCCAACGCTGATCCGCGACACGCCCTACCCGTTCCCCGGCATCGGCCACGAGCCCGAGATCCAGCGAGCCGCCGACCACCTGACCCGACTCGGTCTCGTCGCATCGACCATTCCGTTGGGGCTCGACCTGCGCCAGGGCGGCAGTTGCCTGCGATGCGCGACGTGCGACGGGTTCCCGTGCCGCGTGCTGGCCAAAGCCGACGCCGACGTCTGCTGCATCCGGCCCGCAGTGGCATCTGGCACCGTCGAACTGCTCACCAATGCACGCGTTGAGCGGGTTCGCACCGAGGCCGGCGGGCGTCGTGCCACAGGCGTCGAGGTCGCCATCGACAACCGGACCGTGTCGATCGGCGGTGGGGTAGTGGTGATCTCCTGCGGCGCGGTCAACTCCGCGGCGCTGCTGCTGCGGTCGGCCAACGAACGCCATCCGGACGGCCTCGCGAACTCGACGGGCATGGTCGGTCGCCATTACATGGTCCACACCAACTCGATCCTGGTGGGCGTCAACCCATTCCGCCGCAATCGGTCGGTGTTTCAGAAGACCCTCTACGTCAACGACTATTACTTGCGCGGCACGTCAGGTCACCCCTTCCCGCTCGGGCACATGCAACTCATCGGCAAGCTGCAGGGCGCCATGGTCAAGGGGCAGCGCCCGCACGCACCGATATGGCTGCTGGATGCGATCACCCGGCGCAGCATCGACTGGTGGCTGTTCACGGAAGACCTTCCCGACCCGGCCAACAGGGTCACGCTGCGAGACGGCGGCACGATCCAGATCGCATGGACCCCGAACAACGTGCGCGCCCACGAGGAGTTGGTGCGCGAGGCCCGCAGAATCGTTCGCCGGCTTGGCTATCCGCTGATCTTCACCGAGCGCACCGGGATCGAAGTCAACTCCCATCAAGCCGGTACCGTTCGCGCGGGCGACGATCCCGCGACGTCGGTCCTCAACTCGCAGTGCCGAGCCCATGACGTCGACAACCTCTACGTGGTCGATTCCGCGTTCTTCCCGTCGCTTCCGGTGATGAACCCGGCACTGACCATCGCCGCCAACGCATTTCGGGTTGCCGATTCGGTGATGACGACCGCGCGTCAGATGCGTGCGGCGCCCACCGATGACCAATCGAAGTCACGAATCTGAGTTTCAACGCACACCAACACACGAAGGCGCATCACATGATTACGAAGAGACTGACGGGCGGCCAAATGGTGGTCGACAGCCTGATCCGCGAGGGCGTGGAACGTGTGTTCGCCATCCCGGGCCACGGCAACACCGCCCTGCTGGACGCCTTCGTCGACCGGGCCGACGAAATCGAGGTGGTCCCCGCGATGCACGAACAGGGTGCCGCTCACATGGCCGACGGCTACTATCGCGCCTCGGGCAAGGTCGCAGCGGTGTGTACCTCCATTGGGCCGGGTGCGACCAACACGTTGACCGGCATCGCCACCGCGTTCGCTGATTCGCAACCCATGCTGGTGCTCACCGGTGCGGTCCATACCTACATGGAGAACCGCGGTGTGCTGCAAGAGATCGACCGTCCCCACGGCAACAACTTTCCGCGGATGGCCGAGCCGGTGGTGAAACGGTGGTGGCAGCCCAACCGTGTCGAGAGCATCCCGACCGTCCTCGCCCAGGCATTCAACACAATGCTGGAAGGCCGAAGGGGTCCGGTTCTTGTCGACATCCCGCAGGATCTGCAGGCCGAATACGGCGAGTACCAGCCACCGCTGGGTTCGCGGCGCGCAGTGGCGCGCGCAACCGGCGACCCGGCCGCCATCGCCGAAGCGGCGCAGCTGCTTGCGGCCGCCAAACGTCCGGTGATCCTCGCTGGCGGCGGTGTGATCGCGGCGGCGGCCACCCCCGAACTGATCTCCGTGGCCGAACTCCTCGGCGCCCCCGTGACACATTCGTTCCAGGGCAAGGGCGCATTTCCGGCCGACCACGACCTGTACGCGTGGCCGTGCGGCGACATGGGCTCCATTCCAGGAAACGCGGTCACCCGCAGCGCCGACGTGATCCTCGCGGTCGGTTGCCGGTTCAGCGACCGCATCACCTCCTCGTACCGGCCCGGCGTCACCTTCAACATCCCCGACACCAAGCTGGTGCACATCGACATCGACGGGTTCGAGATCGGCCGCAACTATCCGGTCGAGGTCGGCATCCTCGGCGACGCCAAGTCCTCACTGGCCGTGCTGCGGGATCTGTTGGCCGAGAAGGCGTCACAATCCGACTACCGCGCGACGGAGTACTTCGCGGAACTGCAGGACCTCAAACGTCAGTGGGACGAGCACCTTCGACCGATGCGCGAAACCGACCATCTGCCCATGACGAATTCGAGGGCGATGGTCGAAATCCGTAAAGCGCTGCCGCGCAACGGCATTCTCGTCACCGACTCCAGCAACCCAGCCAACCAGGCGTTCAACGAGTTCCCCATCTACGAACCCAAGACCAACATCGTCGCAGGCGGCTTCTCGGGAATCGGATTCGGTGTGCCCGCCGCAATCGGCGCTCAGATCGCCGTCCCCGACCGGCCGGTACTGGCGCTGGTCGGCGACGGCAGCTTCCTGCAGAGCGGCACCGAGATCGCGACCGCAGCCATGCTGGGCGTGCCGTTGGTGATCGTCGTGCTCAACAACGGGGGATGGGAGGCCATCAAAGACCTCCAGCTCACGCTGTTTGGTTCCGACCGCGAAATCATCACGGGCTGGAAGACCCCCGGCGGTCAGCCCTACTTCGCCGACGTGACCAACTTTGCGCGCTCGCTGGGCTGCACCGCCGAGCGCGTCGAGGATCCCGAAAAGCTGGCCGACGCCGTGGAGCGCGGTTTTTCGACCGACGGGCCGGTGGTCATCGAGGCGATGAGCGCGCGCGAATTGCCGTGGTCGGAGATGCATCCGACCGGCTGGTGGGACATCACGGTGCCTGCGTACCTCGGCGAAGGCCGCACGGAGTACGTCACTAAGCGCGGTTTCTAGGAACCGGGGGCCGACAGCTCATGGGCGATATCAAACTGGGCCTGAACCTCGAGTTCGCGCGCCTGGAAAACCAGGGTTTCGACTGGGCGATGGACCATGCCGCCAACATCGGCTACAAGTACATCGAGCCCATGGTGCACTGGGGTCGCGAACTGCTCAGTGCCGCAGGTTATTTCCACAGCCGATCGATGCTGGACGACCCCCTGATCCTCAAGCAGGCCGCCGAGGACCGGGGTCTGCGGATTTCGTCGCTGTCGAGTCATGCACCACTGGCCAAACCCGACGTGGCCGTCGAGTACCTTCGCCAGTCCATCCGCTACGCCGCTGAGGTGGGCGCGCCGATGATCATGGTCGACGACGGTCCCACGCCCGCGTGGACCTCCGAGGACGAGAACTACATCCTGATGCGCTACACGCTGCAGGAGGCCGCTCTCGTGGCCGAGCCGCGCGGCATCAAAATCGCCATCGAGACGCACGGGCCCTACACTGCCACTCCTGAGCGGCTCGACAAGATCATGCGCCTCATCGACAGTCCCGCTCTGACAATCAATCTCGATACCGGCAACAGCTACCTCAGCGGCAACGATCCCCACGAGTGGCTGGAGCAGATCGTCGGACGGGTGTCGCATCTGCACGCGAAAGACATCAGCCACGACGACGCTAAACGCTTGCGCGGCAAGGTCCGCGGCATGCTGGGCTGCGCCTGCGGGGACGGTGTCATCGATTGGAAGCGCATCGTGGGCACGCTGACGAACGCCGACCACGACGTGGTGCTTTCCGTGGAATGCGCCAGCTTGGACGCCGCAGAGCGGAGCTACACCTACCTATCGGCTCTCATCGATGAGGCCAAGACCTTGTCGACGCTGGTCGATGGGGCCAAGACAACAACGGCACCCGACGGCAGCCCACTCGCCGACATCCCTTCAAGGAGGACCCCGTGACTGCGATCCCGCACTGGATCAACAACAAGGCATTCCCGGGCAGCGGCGGTGCCACGTCACCGGTGACCAACCCGGCGACCGGCGCGGTAACCGGTGACGTCGCTCTTGCCACCGTCGAGGACGCCCGCGCGGTGATCGGCGCCGCTGCGGCGGCGTTCCCGGCGTGGCGCGATACCTCGCTGACCACACGCACGCAGATCTTGTTCAAGTTCCGCGAGCTGCTCAACGCCCGCAAGGGTGAGCTGGCTCAGATCATCACCAGCGAGCACGGCAAGGTGGTCTCCGATGCCCTCGGCGAGGTCACCCGCGGCCAGGAGGTCGTCGAATTCGCCTGCGGCATCCCACATCTGCTCAAGGGCGGCTTCACCGAAAACGCCTCGACCAAGGTCGACGTGTATTCGATCCGCCAACCGCTCGGACCCGTCGGCATCATCAGCCCGTTCAACTTCCCCGCCATGGTGCCGATGTGGTTCTTCCCCATCGCCATCGCCGCAGGCAACACCGTCGTGCTCAAGCCGAGCGAGAAGGACCCGTCGGCGTCACGGTGGATGGCTGAGCTGTGGGCCGAAGCCGGCCTGCCGCCAGGTGTTTTCAACGTCCTGCAGGGCGACAAGACCGCGGTCGACGAGCTGCTGAGCAACAAAGCGATCAAGTCGGTGTCATTCGTCGGTTCGACCCCGATCGCCCAGTACGTCTACCAAACCGGCACCGCACACGGTAAACGCGTCCAAGCCCTGGGCGGTGCGAAAAACCACGCAGTGATCCTGCCCGACGCCGACCTCGACCTGGCCGCCGACGCGATGGTCAACGCCGGCTTCGGCTCGGCAGGCGAGCGCTGCATGGCGATCTCGGCATGCGTTGCGGTCGGCCCCATCGCAGACGACCTGGTCGCCAAGATCGCCGAGCGCGCCACCACCATCAAGACCGGTGACGGAACTCGCGACGCCGACATGGGTCCCCTGGTCACCAAGGTGCACCGCGACAAGGTGGCGTCCTATATCGACGCGGGTGAGGCCGATGGCGCGAAGATCGTTGTCGACGGCCGGACCGTCGTCCCCGACGGCGGCGAAGATGGCTTCTGGCTGGGCCCCACACTCATCGACCACGTCACTCCCGAGATGAGCGTCTACACCGACGAGATCTTCGGGCCCGTGCTATCGGTGGTGCGCGTGGAGTCCTACGACGATGCCCTGCAACTGATCAACGACAACCCGTACGGCAACGGCACGGCCATCTTCACCAACGACGGCGGCGCCGCGCGACGGTTCCAGAACGAGGTGGAAGTCGGCATGATCGGCATCAACGTGCCGATCCCCGTGCCGATGGCCTACTACAGCTTCGGCGGCTGGAAAGCCTCGCTGTTCGGCGACACCCACGCCCACGGGATGGATGGTGTGCAGTTCTTCACCAGGGGCAAGGCGATCACCAGCCGCTGGCTTGACCCCAGCCACGGCGGCCTCGAACTCGGCTTCCCCCAGAACAAATAACGGTCGACGACGCGAAGGACCACGAGCGATGACTACCAAAATCGCCTTGCCCCGCTACGCCCGAATCGGCGCCGGCGCGGTGAACGATGTCGGCGAAATAGTGCAGGACCTGGGTAGCCGGCGGCCCGCAGTGATCACTGATGCGTTTCTCGCCGGCAACGGGCAGGCCGATCGGGTGATGAAGCTGCTGCGAGCCGCTGGCGCCCGTCCGGTGCTGTTCTCCGCGACGGTGCCTGAACCCACCACTGACTCGCTCGACGCCGCGCTGGAAGTGATCCGCGATCACGGCGCCGACGCGGTGATCGGGTTCGGCGGCGGAAGCCCGATGGACGCGGCGAAGGCGCTGGCAGTCCTGGTCGACAACGGCGGGCAGATGCACGACTACCGGGCACCGCGCAACTACACGGGTCCGGCGCTGCCGATCATCGCGATCCCGACCACGGCGGGCTCGGGCTCTGAGGCCACCCAGTTCACCGTCATCACCGATGCGGCGACCGACGAGAAGATGCTCTGCCCGGGCCTGTCCTTCCTGCCGGTCGCAGCCATCGTCGACTACGAGCTCACCATGTCGATGCCGCCCCGGCTCACCGCCGACACCGGCGTGGACGCGTTGACGCACGCGGTCGAGGCGTATGTCAGCCGCAACGCGAATCCCGTCTCGGATGCGTTCGCGCTCACCGCCATCAAGACGATCAGTGCCAATCTGCGCCGCGCCTACCACGATGGAACAGACCGCGCGGCCCGCGAGGCGATGATGGTGGCCGCCACCCAAGGGGGCATGGCGTTCTCAAACTCCAGTGTGGCGTTGGTGCACGGCATGAGCCGACCCATCGGTGCGCACTTTCATGTGGCGCACGGTCTGTCGAACGCGATGCTGTTCCCGGCGGTCACCGCCTTCTCGATGCATGCCGCACCGCGCCGGTACGCCGATTGCGCGCGGGCGTACGGCATCACCGCCGACGGGGGGGATGCATTGATCGCCGAGCGCTTCGTGGACGAACTTGCCTCATTGTGTGAGGAGCTCGCGGTGCCGACTCCGCGGTCATACGGGATCGACAAGAGCGCGTGGGAGGCCACGGTTCCCGTGATGGCTCAACAGGCTCTTGACTCCGGCTCACCCGCCAACAACCCCGTCGTGCCGACAAAAGACCAAATACAGGCGATCTACGGCGCGATCTACGGTTGATGCGGCGGCGGTGAACGGTGGGACCAACCAGCACGCCGAGCATCCGCCGCAACTCGTGCACCGCTCTAGTTTGGCGGCGATGACGGCCAGGCAATACTGACGCCGGACCCGGGCGGCGCGGTCGTCGATGCAATGCCCGCGATCACGCGTTGGCGTAGGCCACCCACGGCAGGAGTCGCATGACACACACGGCGCATGCCGTTCCCGATGATCAAGGCAACGAGCCAGCCGAGATCACCTTCGACGAACACCTGCACCCGGCCCGCCCGCGCGCATTGCGGTTCCGCCCTCGGGTCAAAGCCCCCATTGTGCGTCGATCGCTGGCACGGGACGGCACGGCCACCGGGGACAACCCGGCCTACGTGTCCTGGCTGGTGTCCCAGTCGATGCTGGCCGACGCCAACGAGATCAGCCAGCAGTTCTCCGGGCAAGGCTCGATGTGGCAGAACCCTTACGCCACACCGAACCCGCGCGCGGCCGTGGACACAGCATCGGTGTGGTTCACCGCCTACCCGCTGTCAGTGGTCACCCGCCCCGGCGAATCGTTCCTGCGAGCGATGGCGGACGAACAGATGTGGAAAGCGTTCGCCGAAATCGGAATCGGGGCGATCCACACCGGCCCGGTCAAACAGGCCGGCGGAATCTCGGGTTGGCAGAACACGCCCAGCGTCGATGGCCACTTCGACCGCATCAGCACCCAGATCGACCCCGCTTTCGGCACCGAACAGGACTTCCGCCAGATGTGTGCCACCGCCACCTGGAACGGCGGCACGATCATTGACGACATCGTGCCCGGCCACACAGGTAAAGGCGCCGACTTCAGGCTCGCGGAGATGAAGTACGCCGACTACCCGGGTATCTACCACATGGTCGAGATCGATTCCCGCGATTGGGTTCACCTGCCCGACGTGCCAACGGGCGCGGACTCGATCAACATCGACGCCGACACCGAAGAGTGGCTCGACGACGCGGGCTACATCATCGGCCGACTCCAGCGCGTGATCTTTTACGCCGAAGGCGTCAAGGAAACCAATTGGAGCGTCACACGTCCCGTCGTCGGTGTCGACGGAATCTTGCGGCGCTGGGTCTACCTGCACTACTTCAAGGACGGGCAGCCCTCCATCAACTGGCTCGATCCGTCCTTCGCCGGCATGCGTTTGGTGATCGGCGACGCGCTGCACTCGCTGACTGATCTGGGTTCGGGTGCGCTACGACTGGACGCCAACGGCTTTCTCGGGGCAGAGAAAGCCGCTGAGGGCACCCCAGGATGGTCGGAGGGCCACCCGCTATCCGAGGCCGCCAATCAGATCATCGCCAGCATGGTCCGCAAACTCGGCGGATTCACCTTCCAGGAACTCAATCTGGCCATCGACGACATCCGGCAGATCGGCGGAGCAGGCGCCGATCTGTCCTACGACTTCATCAACCGGCCCGCCTACCATCACGCCTTGGCCACCGCCGACACCGAGTTCCTGCGCCTGACCTTGCGCACCACACTGGAACTTGGGATCGACCCCGCCTCGCTGGTTCACGCGCTGCAGAACCACGACGAACTGACCTACGAACTCGCGCACTGGTCGACTGCGCATCGCGACGACATCTACACCCACAAAGGCGATGACATCACTGGCGAACAACTCGGCGACACCATCCGCCACGAGCTCACGCAGGCGTTGACCGGAGCCAACGCGCCCTACAACTTGGTCTTCACGACCAACGGCATCGCCTGCACCACAGCCAGCGTCATGTACCCCCGGTGATGGCGGCGGTCAAGACGATCTTCGCTCACACCGACCCCGATGCTGTTGGGATGCAATGGGATAAGGTCGCCGACACGTTGGCCGAGTCGTTCCCGAAGGTGGCGTCGATGA
>JAOPVX010000439.1 GCA_025965975.1 Mycobacterium sp.
AGGCCGCCCAGGCATTCACGGGTGTGTTCGTCGATGATGGACACGATTCTTGATGGGTCGTCCCTCCGTGGTGACGTCGAATTGAAAGTCCACTGCCCACACCCGATTCGGCGCATCAGCCACCGGGGCATCGATGGTCGTGGACATACCGAGGTGTTTTGCGGCGCCGGCGCTGTGGCACCCGCAGACCCTCCTCTCGCCACAGCCTCTGCACCTTCTTATGGCTAACGATCCAGCCCTCGCCGCGTGCGGCGTGATAGGCGCGGCGGAACCCAGCGTGGATGATCCTTAGCCCACTGCGGCAGCCACGCCGTAGCGCGGCATCCGGGTCGGCCGTCGTCTGGCTGCGCGGGCGGTGACGTTGGGTGGCCCGGTGTTGCCCGGTGACCCGGCAGGCAAACCGTTCACTGACCTGCATCACCGCCATGAGGTGATGAACGGCAGCCCGACGCCGGTCCGGGCTCAGAAGTTTCCCCGGGCGATCTCTTTGAGATTCGAGTAGTCAACTACTCGTGCAGCACCGGCTCGCAGCGACCACAATCGGTCTACACCTGTTTCAACACCAACCCAAGCCACCGAAAAGCCACTCCAACTCGTCGGGATTGCAAAAATTATGACCGCAATGCCACTATTTCCCGCTGAAGGATTAAGGTCGTTAGTCATGGGCCAGAACTGGCCGATCCTCCGGCGTGATACCGAATACGAAACAATTCACTCAGCGCTGGTTGAGGGAACAGGAATCTGCGGCATCGTCCTGATCGGCGACGCGGGTGTCGGGAAGACAACGCTTGCCCGGTTGGTGACGCGGTCGCTGCCCTCCCCGGTGTGGTGGGTGGCTGGAACAGAGTCGGCGCGCAGCATCCCGCTGGGCGCGTTCGCCCATCTGGCCGGATCGGCGACGTCTCGCGACCCCGTCGGGGTCCTGGCGGCCGCGCGCGAAAACATTCTCGCCGAAGGCCGTTCGGTGATCGGAGTTGACGACGCCCACCTGTTGGATCAGCTGTCGGCCACACTGTTACACCAGCTGGCGATGGACGGGTCGGTGCGCATCGTGGCCATGGTGCGCTCCGGGGAATCCGTGCCGGACGCGATCACCTCGCTGTGGAAAGACGGCTACCTGCAACGGCTGCACCTGATGGCGTTCACCAAGGACGAGTGTGTCGGCCTTATCGAGCAGGCGCTCGGCGGCCGCGTCGAGGGGCTCAGTTCCGATCTGATGTGGGAGGCCTCCGGCGGCAACGCACTGTTTGTGCGACACCTGGTCGAGGGAGCGTTGGAAGCCGGAACGCTGCGCCAGGTGCGCGGGGTGTGGCAGTTGCGCGGACGCACCGCGGTCACCTCCGAGCTGGCCTCGCTGCTCGACGGCCGCATCGATCAACTACCCGACGATGTGCTGCACCTGTTGCGGCTCCTCACCTTCTGCGAGCCCCTGGACCTGGACACACTCACCAGCTTGGTCGGCAGCGACGCCGTCGAGGACGCCGAGACCCGCGGGCTGATCCGCGTGGTCGCCGAGCATCAAAGCGGCGACGTCCGGTTCAACCACCCGTTATTCGGCGAATTGATCAGGCGACGCCTGGGTATGGCGGCGGCGCGGCGGCTTCGCGGCGAACTCGTTCGCGCGTTACGCGACCAGCCCCTGCACGCTCCGGCCCAGCGGATCCGGTTGGCTGAGTTGACCCTCGACAGCGACGAGGCACCCGACGTCGAGTTGCTAGTGACCGCCGCCCGGGATGCGATCGCATTGACCAACATCACCCTCGGTGAGCGGCTGGCCCGCGCGGCGGTCAGCCGCGGTGGCGGCCTGGACGCCAGCGAACTACTGGCCCGATCCCTGCTGTGGCAGGGTAAAGCCGCCGAATCCGAGGAAACGCTGAGCCTGTTCAACCCCGACACCATGACCGAGCTCGAGCTGGTGCGCTGGGGAACCGCACGGATCGCCAACCTGCAGTGGTCGATGGGCGACGCCGAGGGCGCCGACGAGGTGCTTAAACTGCTGCGGAGCAGGATCACCCACCCTGGGCTGCGGCTACTTGTCGATGGTGTCGCATCGGCATCCCTACTGTTCGAAAACCAGCTCGACGCGGCAGTCGCACACGCCGAACGGGTGCTGGCAGACCCCGCCGCATCCGCGGCCGCCGTCGAATGGGCGGTCTTTGGTGGCGCACTGGCACTGGCGCTGATGGGGCGTGTTGACGAGGTCGCGGTGGTCGCAGAACGCGGCCGCCGCGTCGAGAACAAGGTCGGCGGGCTGCTGCGGTATCTCACCGCGTTCGGCGAGGTATGGGCGTTGGCCCTGGCCGGCGAATTCGACTCCGCCGAGATACGATCCGCCGACCTCGTGCGGATCTCTTCGGCCGGCCAGTACCTGGCCTGGGGCATGGCCAATGTGCTCAGCGGCACCATCGAGCTGGCCCGGGGCAGCTTCCTCGACACCGTGTCCCGGATGGAGCAGACCGTCGCGGCGTTGACCTCCGAGTCGGCGGCGTCATGGAGCTTCCCGGCCCGGCTGCTGCTGGCCCAATCCTATTGCGCGCTCGGACGGGCCGAGCCGGGCGCCAAAATGGTCGCCGAACTTCGCACCCGTTTCGGCCGGCATGTCGCGCTGTTCGGGCCGCAACTGCGCATCGCCGAGTCGTGGCTTGCCGCCGCCGAGGGAAACGTGAGCGGCGCAATCGTTTTGGCGCTGGACGCCGCCCGACTGGCCAAGGATTCCGGGCAGCGGGCGATCGAAATGCTCGCGCTGCACGACGCCGTCCGCTACGGCGACCGGTCATGTCTGTCACGCCTCGTTGAGGTCTCCCACGCTACCGGCGGACGACTGGCGACCGCGCTGGCCGCCCACGCCGCCGCGGTGACCGACCGCGACGCCGACGCAATATATGCCGCGGCACAAAAACTCGAACAGATCGGTGCGCTGCTCTTGGCTGCGGACGCCGCCGCGCAGGCCGCCGCCGCCTATCAGGCCGCCGGCGACCGCCGACACGCCGGCGAAGCATCTGGCACCGCGCACCGTCTTGCCGCCACCTGCGGAGGGCTTCGCACCCCCGCGCTGCAGCTCACGGGCGGTCCGCTGCCGCTGACCGTACGCGAGCGCGAGATGGCCAATCTTGTTGCCGCAGGCCTGAACAATCGCGACATCGCCGACCGACTAACGGTGTCGGTGCGCACCGTGGAGGGCCACCTCTATCGGGCGTGTACCAAATGCGACTGCACCGATCGCGACCAGCTCGCCGCGCTGATCCGTAGCGGCCAACCCAGATAGGTCGAGCAGATCGTCCCGGTTCGTCGACATCGCAGCATCGTCGGTAACCGCAGTCGTACCCGACCGGGGCGCCACCGGAACATCGATGGACGCGCTGCGGCTAACCTCAGCGGTTGGCCCGTGGCCACGTGGTCGGCGTAAACGGGCTCTTCGTAATTCAGAGTGCGTTGACGAGTGCGTGGAGTGCACCGCTGTGCAGCCGTGATCGGATTCGGTAGTGGGTAGAGGTTGCGGAATCCGAGTGCGTTGCGGCGTAGGGCTTCGAGGCGTCCGTTGATGGCTTCGGTGGGTCCGTTGGAGGCGTGGTGGTCGAAGAAGGCCAAGAAGTCGTCGCGTCGGCGCCACTCGTCCTCCAGCACGCCGACGACCCGATCATCCTGCCCGCGCGGGGCAAGGACCTCGCCGATCGCATACCGGGGGCGAAGTACGTCGAGCTGCCGGGCCGCAACATGTATCACTTCGTGGAGCCGTGGCGCGAATCCTTCCAGCAGATCGCCGAGTTCCTTACCGGCCAGCAGGCCGAGGTGGCCGATGATCGGGTGCTTGCGACGGTGTTGTTCACCGACATCGTGGACTCGACGCGCCGAGCAGCGGAGATCGGTGACCGTGACTGGCATGCCTTGCTTGATGCGCACGACGCCGTCGTCAGGGCCCAGCTCACGCGGTTTCGCGGCCGTGAGGTGAACACATCGGGAGACGGTTTCCTCGCGACGTTCGACGGCCCGCAGCGCGCGATCCGCTGCGCGATGTCGATCCGCGACGGGGTGCGGGCACTCGGCATCGAGGTGCGCGCCGGGTTACACACCGGCGAGTGTGAGGTCCGCGGCGATGATATCGGTGGGATCGGCGTGCATGTCGGGGCGCGTGTGAGCGCCCTGGCCGGGCCGAACGATGTGCTCGTATCCAGCACGCTGCGCGACCTCGTAATCGGGTCCGGACTTGAGTTCGACGACCGCGGCGCGCACGAACTGAAGGGCGTGCCCGGCGAATGGCGCCTTTTTGCCGTCGCATTTTCGTGACGAGGAGCGCCAAAAATTGTTGTGCTGCAATGCAACTCGCGTCATCTGGTGACGGTGCGTGTTCAGGAGGTGCGAGTTACTCCGTCGCCGCAGGGGAGTGGTTCTGCCTCGGTGCTTGATGTGCAGGGCGTCCGATAATCCGTCGCCGTGGTAATGCTTGGGCACCCAGGGTTACGTGTGGTGGGCAGCCTCGGCGATCAGCTGCGCCCGCGAGGTCATGCCAAGTTTGGCGTACACGTGTGTCAGGTGGGTTTGCACGGTTCGCGGGGAAACGAACAGGCGTGTGGCAACGTCGGTGTTGCTCAGGCCCTCCTTGACCAGTCGCACGACATCGAGTTCCGTCGGGGTTAGTGACTCCCAGCCGCTGGCGGGCCGTTTTCGCTCCCCGCGCCCGCGATGCGCGTAGGCGAGCGCCTCTTCAGGCGACAAGGCCGCTCCTTCGGCCCACGCTTTGTCGAATTCACCATCGCCCAGGGCATTACGAAGTTGTGTGACGTTAGCGTCGTAATCGGCGTTGTAGACCTTGAACCGCGGTGCGCCGATCCGCTGCCGCGTGGCGTCCGCGGCGCCCATGTGCCGGGCGGCCAAAACGTGTTGGCCGGATTCGCACGCAAGCACCGCGAGGCACTCGAGTAGGTCTGGCGTGGCCAGGTGCGCCTGTAGAGCGGTGTTCATTGCAAGTGCGTCATACGCGTCGCGCTCGGCCTGTTGTAGTTCTCCCTGAGCGATCGCCACGCGAGCGCGCTTGATTAGTGCGTTGAGCAAGTGCCAGCCTTGGGTCTGTGACACCGCGGTGTCTGCCCAACGCCGGGCTTCGGCAAGGTCGCCACATGCGGCAGCCGCCTCTACCAGGGGGGCGATGCTCAACACGAGTGGGTCCCGCTCGGGAGGTCGGTGCTGCCAGGCATTTTCGCTTGCCTGGCGAGCTTCGGCCGGATTTCCCGCGGCAAGAGCTGCCCCACTGGCGTGTCGACTTCCGAGCGCTTCAGCCGTGGTCAGCATCGACCAAGGAGACCGGGCACCCCTAAGAGGCGCGTAGGCCCGCGATGATGACGGTGAACGCCCGATCGCTTTGCGCCTGATCCCGAAACACTCCACCCGTCACCCCGAACAACAGTCGCATGACGTCATCGATGTCCACGTCGCGACGGGCCTGCCCCGCGTGTTGAGCCCGTTCCAGCAGCGGACCGCCGCTGGCGTACAGCGCTTCTCGGCACGAATGGTAGGCGCCCGACTCGCCGTTGAGTCCGTCGATCAGCACGCGTTTGGTGCCGAGGTAGGCGACAAACCGTCGGAGCCAGTGCACCAGCGCCGTCCACGAATCCAGACCGACCAGCTCGGCGCCGTACTGGCAGAGTGCATCCACTTCTGCGACGTACACGCACTCGATCAGATCTTCGCGGGTGGGGAAATTGCGATACAACGTGGCGATGCCAACGCCAGCGCGACGGGCCACCTCCTCCAGCGAGACCTCGGTGCCAGCCTCGGCGAAGGCGGCCCGGGCGGCCGAGAGCAGCGTGTCGAAGTTGCGCACCGCATCCGCACGATGCGGACGCCGGTGCGCCACCACGTCAGCCAGCGATTCCGCAGCGGCCATGAGACAACCATCCTTTCCCTAAACGAAGGATACCTCCGCTATAGTGGAGGGGTCCTCCACTATGCTTATTCGAGACAAGGTTGACCCCGACATGCCCGACATCGATATGTCCGCAGGAACCATCACCATCGGTGACAACCTGGTTGTCGACCGGGTGGGCTTCGGCGCGATGCAACTCACCGGCAACCAGGTGTGGGGTGAATACCCCGACCGCGACGGTGCCGTTACCCTTCTACGCGCAGCGGTCGATGCGGGCGTGACATTCATCGACACTGCCGACGTGTACGGACCTCACACCAACGAGATCCTGATCCGCGATGCGCTCTACCCCTACCCGGACAACCTCGTCATCGCCACCAAGGGGGGATTTGTACGCGGCGGGTTCGACTACTCCACACTCGACAGTGTCGGCAATCCGAATTACCTGCGGCAATGCGCACACACGAGTGCTCGCCGCTTGAACGTCGATCACATCGACCTGTACTACCTGCACAGCGGCCGCGCCACCGACGCGCCGTTCGAGGACCAGGTAGGCGCACTGGCGGGACTTCGTGAACAAGGCCTGATCCGCAATATCGGGCTATCCAACGTGACCGTGGAACAGTTCCGCGCCGCGCGGTCCATCGTCGAGATCGCCGCAGTCACTGCGCATTACACTGTCGGAGTACGTTCTGGCGCGGACTTGCTACACGCCGCGGCGGAGGCTGGCGCGGTATTCTCCCCGTGGCATCCGATCACCTTTACCGACGGCCACAACGCCGGTGAGGTGCTCGCGGTCATCGAACCGATCGCGGCTCGCCACCACGCCACCCCGCATCAGATTGCGCTGGCGTGGCAATTGCAGCACTCACCGGCAACCCTGCCCATCCCCGGCACCAGCAGCATCACGCACCTGAAGGAAAACCTTGCCGCACAGGCGGTACCGCTGACAGCTGAAGAAGTCGCCGCAATCACAGCTCTCAGTACCGCTGACTGACCGTCGCGACGGCGTGTCAACAACCCAAAGCGTGGAGCACGCTAGACGCCAACGACGGTGGCCGAGGCCGGAAGGTGGTCTATCGGGTCGTGCGGCTGAGGTTCCGCACCGTTGTGCCACGGCCGGTCACGCGTCGTCGCGTCGGCGGCGGGTGCGGGATCGCGGGTGATTGCGTCGAGCACTGTGCGGTCGCCGCCGGCTCGGATTTCGGCGGTTTCGATGATGACCTTTAGCGGCGCGGAGGCGTCGTAGTAGGCGTAATCGACGGTGTTGGCAATGGATCGGGTCATTACCGGTGTGATCCCGTGATCTTGGAGCACCAGTTGTGTGCTTGTGGTGGCCCCGTCTGGGGTGGCGCACACGATGTGGTGTACGCCTTCTCCTTTCGTGTCGTGGTGTTCACGGAAGTGACTGTGGCGGTGCTTGGGTTGACCGGCGGCGAAGATTGACAGGCTTCTGCGACCCGCCGAAGTTTGGTCAATGTAGCCCGGCGATTCTGGTCAAACTTCGCTGCATCTCGACACCCCCCCACCATCCCCCAGCCACGGTAAGAAGCGGGGGGAGCGGGTCGAATCACCGTGCGTGTTGTACCGAGCCTGACGGGACGCCACAGTGACAAAAGTTGATTTCACACCTGTCGAAACGTGCTGCCGCGCCGGCATTTCCGGTAGCCGGAGTCACTCAGTGAGCCGCCACGCCTCCTCAGCAAACCCCGTCGGTTCAACCGCCGACCACAGGTGGTGACGAAGTGATGGCGACCCACAGTCACCGAGATCTTGCACATATTGAACACATAACTCTGGCAGAACAGTAAGTACAAACAGTTGTATCACGTTGTGCGACAACGGATACTGGTAATGCGTTGCGTCACTATGCCTCGAGTTGCCCTACTGTGGGGCTCGGCGGGCCAGCATGGCCCGCGGTTCTGCCTGGAGGAGAGTGGCGACGCTTCAGGCTGAAGGTTGTTGTGGAACGAAATCCAGGGGTGCCCCGGCGGGTATGAGGGGTTCTCGGGCGACGCTGTGTTTGAACTCGGCGAGTAGGCGTCCGAAGTGGGCCATGGTCCATGTGTGTAAGTAGACGGGGTTGTAGGGTTCGCGTTCTTTGGGGTCGGTCATGAGGTTCACGATGTGGGGGAAGGCGAGCGGCAGCGCGGGGTCGGTCATGTACTTCTGCTGGACTAGCACGAGTTTGAAGTTTCGCCATTTGACGCCGTAGATCTGTTCGCCGTTCCAGTAGACGAAGCCATCGCGGTTGGACGCCTCCTGCTGACCGGACAGGAACGCGCTCTGGTCCTTCCCGTCGATGACCCGGTCATCGGGGACCGGGAGTCCGGTCATCGCGAGCAGGGTGGTGAACCAGTCGCTGACGTGCATGATCTCGTTGGTGATCACCCCTTCGGCGATGTGGCCGGGCCAGCGGATGATGCACGGGGTCCGCAGCGAACCCTCCATACCGGTGAAGTAGGAGCCTTCGAAGAATCCGGCCGTTCCGCGATTCAACAGCATCTCTTCGTTGCCGTTGTCGCCGGCGAATATCACGATGGTGTTGTCGGTGAGTCCGAGTGCGTCGAGTTTGTCGAGCAGGGCCCCGAAGTCGCCGTCGAGTTGCAGCAGGCAATCGGCCCAGTCGCCGTTGCCGCTGGTGCCCTTGTACTCATCGCGGGGCACGCACGGCAGGTGCATCAGGGTCGGGTTGAAGTACAGGAAGAACGGCGTGTCCTTCTCGACACTGTCGTCGATGA
>JAOPVX010000004.1 GCA_025965975.1 Mycobacterium sp.
CAACTCTGGAATACTGTGTGCGCCAGCGGGTTGCGCTTCGATGGCCGCTTGGACGTCGCGGATCGGCGCGCGCTTGGCCCGCGGCATCCACACCGGCGCGGCGAACTGTGTCTGCCCGCCGGGCCGGCGCAGGTAGAGCACCAGCCAGCGGGCCACGGTCTGCGCGACCTCGGTGCCGTAGTCGTCCTCGACCAGTGCCAACGCCAGGTCGATGCCCGCGGTAACGCCGGCGGCCGTCCACACCCGCTCGGAGCTGCGGACGAAGATCGGCTCGGGATCGACTGTGATCTTCGGGAATTCGCGGGCCAGCTGCCCCGCGAAACGCCCAGTGCGTTGTCGCCACGCAGCCGTCGAGCAGCCCGGCCTGCGCGGCCAGGAACGCGCCGCCGCAGACGCTGACCACGCGGCGCGCGTTCTCGGCGGCGATCTGAATCCACCCGATGACGTCCGGGTTCTGCCGCGCGGCGTCTATTCCGAACCCGCCGGGCAAGACGATGGTGTCCACGGGACCGCGTGGGTCGGGCAGCGGCTCAGCCACCAGCGCCAGGCCGGTGCCGGTGGCGGCGGGCTCGCCGTTGCGCGAGACGACGCGCACGTCGTAGCCGTCGTCGGCGCGGCCCATTGCCTGCAGGCACAGGGTGGCGCTGGTGAACACCTCCGACGGGCCCACCAAGTCCAGGGCCTGGACGCCCGGAAAGCCGAGGATCAACACGGATCGAACCATGAAACCCAGTGTTGGCGACTACGGCCGTGGCGTCCACGCCATCACACCCACACATTAGGACATCACCCCACACAGCAGATCCGCCCACTGTCGCCGAACCCGGCCTATTGCTCGACGTCGGTCGGCGGGGTCTGGTGGGTGGCCAGGAAGACATGATCGTCGACATCGCCCTCGACATGATCGAGCAACAGACCGATGGTTCGGCCAGGCCCGCATCGACCCTGACCGGTGCTGGCTGAGGTGTTTACCTTGCACCACCTCGATCGGCGGCAGACCAAGCGTCACACGTTCAGGATTTGTCTGCGCCCGCGGTGAGTATCGTGTGCAGCGCGGAGAACGCAGCATCGAGGTTGATGGCGTCGTGATCGACCCGGTACTGCTGGTGAATGCCGATGATCGCTGCCAGGACGATGGTCACGAAGTCTTCTCTGCTCACTCCCCGAGGGGTTGCCTCGGTCGTCGTCCAATCGGCTATCCACTTGCGCATCGCGGCGTGCAGCTCGGCGTAGAAGCCGTGTACGGGCGACCCTGGCTCGACCGCCTCGGCGAGCAGGGTGATGAGCAACCGGCTCGCCGGTCGGCCGGTGAACTCGCGCGCATACTCCAGGCCGCCGCTCAAGCCAGCGCTGCGCGGCATGGTGGTGAAGATGCTCGCGGTCAGTTCGTCGATGACCGCTTCCAGCAGCCCGTCCTTGTTGCCGAAGTGCCACGGGATAGATCCCCGGCTGATGCCCGAGCGTTCCGCGATGTCTTCGAAAGTCGTTCTGCGAAAGCCACGTTCGGCGAACAGCTCGGTAGCCGCGCCGATCAGCAGGCGGCGACTCTCTCGACTGGTCTCCGCGCGTCGACTCGCCATAAACCTGACCCTCACTAGTCGCGGGTGGCTGGAACGCTGTCCATTCTAGTATGCCAGTCAGCTCTTTACGTGTTGAATAGTTAAGTGTATGTTGGTCAACACAGAAATGGGGCGAAGGGAGACACAAGAACATGCGTTGGGTGACCTACCAAACAGCGGGCGGCGGCGAGCGCGCCGGAGTCGTTTCCGACGACGGCGCGATCCATGCACTGCCGGCCGGGATTGCCCTCATCGACCTGATCGCGTGCGGGCATGCCGGCCTGCGCGCAGCCGGTGACCACGCGCTGGCGAAACCCGACGAGGTGGTGGCCCTCGGCGAGGTCACGCTGCAGGCCCCGATACCGCGGCCGCCGGCGATCCGCGACTGCCTCTGCTTCCTTGATCACCTGCGCAACGTCCAGCAGGCCCTGGGTATGGGCCGCGAACTCAAAGACGCCTGGTTCCGGGTGCCCGCCTTCTACTTCGCCAACCCGGCGAACGTCTTCGGGCCCTACGAGGACGTGCCGATCGCGCCCGGGTCGGCCTGGCAGGACTTCGAGCTGGAAATTGCGGCGGTCATCGGGACCGGCGGCAAGGACCTCTCGGTCGCCGAGGCCGAAGACGCCATTATCGGCTACACCATCCTCAACGACTGGTCGGCCCGCGATCTGCAGAACCTCGAGACCCAGATGGGCATCGGTCAAGGCAAGGGCAAGGACAGCGGAATCACGCTCGGCCCCTATCTGGTAACCGCCGACGAACTCGCGCCGCACCGAGCCCGGGGCAAGCTCGCCCTGAACGTCACGGCGCTCATCAACGACCGCGTGATCGGCAGTGGCTCGACCACGACGATGGATTGGAGTTTCGGCGAGGCCGTGTCGTTCGCGTCACGCGGGGTGACGTTGCGTCCCGGCGATGTCATCGGCTCGGGCACGGTGCCCACCTGCACCCTTCTGGAGCACGTCAACCTCGAGACATTGGAGGCGTTCGACGGTTGGTTGCATCACGGGCGACGTGGTCACCCTGCGCGTGGACGGCCTCGGCGAGACCCGCCAGCAACTCCGCGCCACCGCGGCCCCCCAGCCCCTGCGCACTCTGCCCGACCCGCAGGCCAAACCGCCAGCCCCGCGAGTCAACAAGCGCCAGCGCGGATTCCCTACGAACGCGGCCTGCACAAGGTGGCAGACAGCGTCTGGGCCTGGACACTGCCCGACGGCGGGTACGGCTGGAGCAACGCCGCGCTCATCAGCGGCGACGGTGCGTCCCTGCTCGTCGATACGCTGTTCGACCTGCCGCTGACCGCAGAGATGTTGAGCGCGATGCGGCCGATCACCGATCAGGCACCCATCACCGACGCGGTGATCACCCACTCCAACGGCGACCACACCGACGGTAACCAGCTGCTCGATCCGTCGGTCCGCATTCTCGCCGCCGAAGGCACGTCCGAGGAGATCGCCCACGGCATGGCTCCGGAGATGATCGCCATGACTCAACCAGCCGACCTGGGTCCGATCGCATCGCCCTACATGCGCGACCGCTTCGGGTACTTCAACTTCAGCGGGATAAAGCTGCGCAATGCCGACGAGACATATGCCGACCGACTCTCGATCACCGTCGGCGGACGAGAGATCGAGGTTCTGAACCTGGGACCCGCACACACCGCGGCCGATTCGGTCGTTCACGTCCCCGACGCCGGCGTCCTTGTCGCCGGCGATCTGTTGTTCGTCGGCACCACCCCCGTCGTATGGGCGGGCCCGATCGCCAACTGGGTCGCTGCCTGCGACACGATGATCGCGCTGGATGCCCCGACGGTGATCCCCGGCCACGGCCCGATAACCGACCCCGATGGAATTCGCGCGCTTCGCGGCTATCTCGTGCATGTCAGCGAACAGGCCGACGCTGCCTACCAAAAGGGGCTGAGCTTTCAGGAAGCCGTCGACGATATCGACCTCGCCGAGTACGCCGACTGGCTGGACCCCGAACGGGTGGTCACCAACGTCTATACGCGCTATCGCGAACTCGACGCCGGTGTACCTGAACTCGGAATCGTGGCTCTGTTCGGGTTGCAGGCCGACTGGCTGGCCAAACGGCGCGCGACGTGAGCCAGCCGATGCTCGACAGGGCGCCCAACCCGGCTTTCGGTGCATGATGTGCCGGTGATCGCACCCCTAGGAAACCGGGGATCCGGTCACGTGTCCTTGTTTGCGGTGTCGACTACGAGTCCTGAAATCGCTAATACTGCTGTTGGGTCGAACGCATGAGAATCTCGTTGATCGCGACTCCGGTTTCGGGCGCGTCGGCTTCCGCGCCGTCGACGGCACCGGGATCGACAGAGAAGTCGACAAAATCGCCAATCAACCAGGTGCCATCAATATCGGCGTCGGCCACCCCGTCGGCGTCGTCGCATCGTGCGAGGCGTTCGGCCGAGACCGGTGCAGGCCGCGCAGTCGTCGCCAACGAATCGCGCCAAGGGCCCAGTGCAGGATCCGTGTCATGCAGCCCCGCAAACCGCTGCGCAAAGCCGCGATCCGTGTGAGGTTTGGACTATCCGGACCGCGCCGAGGACGACGTGCGCAACCGCTCGTCGTCGAACACGATCTCGACCAGCGGGCTGCGCGCCAGCCACTCGTCGAGGTCCTGGCGCCGGCCGACCCGCGCCGCGTTGTCGGGCCGGTTCTGCAGGTCGAGGACCGCTGTGATCACCCGCCGCCGTGTCGGCTCGTCGACAGGCGCCACGGTCGCGGGCAGGTCGGCCGTGACCCCGAACTTGAGATGCAAGACGAACCGCGGACGGGCGCGCAGGTTCGCATACCAGCTGCGAGGCCGGGGCATACCGGTCAGGTACCAGCGACCGTCGACGCGGTGGAACCAGACCTCAACGCGGCGCGGGATGCCAGTACGTGCGCCCAGTGTCGTGATGTCGATAGTGCGCTCGGCCGCAGAGGAATCCGGTCCTATGTCGAGGGCGCGGGCCACGGCGGCGTCGTACTCGGTCGCACCGGGATCCCGGTCAGATGTCGTCATCGGTTCCTCGTCACTCGCGTCCGGCAGCACTACTAAATGTGACAGGTTCTGGAGCGCTTTGTGTTCAGGCCGCATCCCGGCGGCGGCGAAGCCTCTTGTCTTGGATTGGAGGTGTCGGATCGACGTAGAGGTCGCCCGTGTACACGTCAACTCCGGGCGGTACGATCTCGTCGATGCGGTCGAGCACGTCGTCGCTCAGGCGTACGTCGGCCCCGGCCAGCAGGTCGTCCAGCTGATCGGGGCGCCGCGGGCCGATCAACACCGACGTGACTGCGGGGTGCGCGCGCACGAACGCGATAGCCAGGTGCGCGAGCGGCAGCCCGGCCTCGTCTGCGAGCTTGCTGAGCTGCTCGACCGCAGTGGCCTTGGCTCGCACACCAGGTTGCTCCAGGTCGAACATTCTCGCGCCCACCCCGGCGTTGCGGGGGGTTGCGGTGGGATCGGCGCGCCCGGAGAGCCACCCGGAGTTGAGTGGCGCGAACGTCAGCACGCCCATGCCATAGCGCTGGGCCGTCGGGAGCACGCGATTCTCGATGCCACGCACGAGGATTGAGTAGGGCGGCTGCTCGGTTCGGAACCGGTGGTGGCCGCGGCGCCCGGCGGCCCACTGTGCCTCGACGATCTCCTCCGGCGCGAAGGACGAGGTGCCGATCGCCCGCACCTTGCCCT
>JAOPVX010000420.1 GCA_025965975.1 Mycobacterium sp.
TCGCGAGAAATAACGACAGCACCAGCAGGGGCGGGCTGTAGACGACCGATGTCGTCATGGGTTCACCATCGAGCACCGGCGCCACCACCACCGTCGAGCTGGCGGCCAGCCAGCTCAGCACGCAGCCGACCGCCGCGACCACGGCCAGCACCAGTTCGACCCTGGCCCTCACGACGCTGTCTCCGGTGGGATGCGCTCTTCCACCAAGTGGTCCAGCGCGGCCCGCAGTGCCTGGTGCTTACGTGCCCACGCCTGGGCGGCGCGATCATTGGTCAGCTTGATGCCGATGCCGGTGCGCCCGCGCGGTACACCTGTCAGCTCCCCGAGCGCGCGTGCAGACTGCCACTTCTGCTCGTCCGGCCCCTTCGGCTCAGGGTAGATCCGCACGATGTCGTCGATCTGGAGGCGTTCCGTGCCTTGACGCAGATAATTCGGCGTCAACTCCACCGACGTGTGGATGCGCGCGGCCTTGACCTGAATCGTGAGGAAACCCGTCACCAGCACGAAGAAAATGCCAGGGACCAGCAGCTGGATGCCGTAGCCCGCAGACAGCTGAATCAACGCCATGGCGACCCCCGCAGCGGGGCCGGCCAGCAGCCACATCCAGCTGGCACCCGGCTCGTAGAACAGCACCTCGGGCGGCGGGCCGCTCTCGGTCACTGCGACTCCTGGTCGGGCCACGACAACGCCGCGGGCCGGGTCATCAGCACCGTTCCGGCGATCAGCGGCAGGACCGCCAACAGCGTGAGCACGTGTACAACCCCGAACACCGCGAAGAGGGCCACCAGCACGATGATTGTCAGCGACAGGGTGAGCGCAGCCCGGCGAGAGCGGGTATCCCCGCGCCGGCTGCGGCCGGCCAAATACGCCATCCCGGCACCGCCGATCGCGGTGATCACCCCCGCACCGCGATAAACCGCGGGCAGTGCGACGGACGCGGCGATCATGCCACCGGCGATCAGCAGCAGAGACGCCAGTACCCAGCACCAGAATGCGGCGGTGACGACACGCGGTCGCGACTGTGGGGCTGTCATATCTCGGCCAGCCTACTGTGCTGGATTCCCGGGTCGCTCCGCTCCAGCCCTCGGGATGTCACCTCGTGAAGAAGGCGTGGGCGTCCTTGCGATGCAACAGGAACACACCGCCCACGATCAGCACCGACCCGACAATCGCGGTGACCGCGTAGATGACCGCCGCCGCGGCGGGCCGATCCACCGTGAACAGGCTGGTCGCCGCGTAAACCACCGACGCGATTGCGCCGCCCGTCAACAGCGTGCGCGCCCACCGGTAACCGTGCCGCATCAGAATCAGGAACGTCACCACCACCGCTGACATCACGACAACGAACACCGCGGAGATCGCGTACACGATCATCGGCGGATGATTCGCCCCGCTGACCACGAGGTCGACGACATATCCGATGACCATCAGCGGCAGCGCCGCCACCCACAGCCAGAATCCGGTGTCGACGTCAACGGGCCTGCCCGGCTCGGTCGTCGGCTCGTTCTCCGCCACTTACCCTAACCAACCGCCTACGTCGGCCGCCCAATACGTCAGCACGATGTCGGCGCCGGCACGCCGGATGCTGGTCAACGTTTCCAGCGCCACCGTCTGTAGATCGATCCACCCGTTGGCGGCGGCGGCGGATATCATCGCGTACTCGCCCGAGACCTGATACGCCGCCACGGGCACCGGCGAGATGTCCGCGGCGGCACGCACCAGGTCGAGATAGCTCATCGCCGGCTTGACCATCACGATGTCGGCGCCCTCTTCGATGTCAAGCACGATCTCGTGCACCGCCTCGCGGGCGTTGGCCGCGTCCTGCTGATACGTGCGGCGATCCCCGCGCAGGCTGGAGGCCACGGCCTCACGGAACGGACCGTAGAACCCCGATGCGAACTTGGCAGCGTAGGCCAAGATGACCGTGTCGGTGTGACCGGCGGCGTCAAGACCGTCGCGAATCGCCGCGACCTGGCCGTCCATCATCCCGCTCGGACCCAGCACACCGGCGCCCGATTCGGCTTGCGCCACAGCCAATTCCACATACCGGGCGTTGGTGGCGTCATTGTCGACCCTGCCCGCGGAGTCAAGAACCCCGCAGTGGCCGTGATCGGTGAACTCGTCGAGGCAGGTGTCGGCCATCAACACGGTGTCGTCGCCGAGGTCCTCGGCCAGATCGCGCAGCGCGACGTTGAGGATGCCGTCCTCGGCAATGCCGGCCGAACCTGTGGCGTCCTTGTCCTCATCGCGCGGCACGCCGAACAGCATCAGCCCGCCGACGCCAGCGGCCACCGCGTCGGCGGCCGCTTGGCGAAGCGAGTCACGGGTGTGCTGCACCACGCCGGGCATGGAGGCGATGGCACGCGGCTCGTCGATGCCGTCGGCGACGAACATCGGCAACACCAAATGTCTTGGTTCAAGCGAGGTCTGCGCCACTAGCCGGCGCAACGCCGGTGTCGACCGGAGCCGACGGGGTCGATGGCGTGGGAACGCCATGATTACCGGCGCCGGCTCTTCTTGCGCGGCGGCGGCAGTGCTCCCTCGGCACGCAGCCGGGCGGCGTGCTCGGCCAGCGCCTCGACCAGCGGGCCTACCGCGGCGACTTCCGGTTGCACATCGACGCGCAGACCGAATTCCGCTGCGGTTTCAGCGGTTTTCGGGCCGATGCACGCGACGATGGTCCGCGCGTGCGGCTTGCCCGCGATGCCGACCAGGTTGCGCACCGTCGAGCTGGAGGTGAAGCAGACCGCATCGAAGCCACCGGTCTTGATCATCTCGCGCGTGTGTGCGGGCGGCGGCGCCGCACGCACCGTGCGATAGGCGGTGACATCTTCGATCTCCCAGCCGCGTTCGCGCAAACCCTCGGCCAGTGTCTCGGTGGCGATGTCCGCCCGCGGCAGCAGCACCCGGTTCACCGGGTCGAAAACGTCGTCGTAGGGCGGGAATTCGTCAAGCAGGCCCAGCGAGGACTGCTCGCCGGACGGCACCAGCTCGGGGTTGATCCCGAAGGCGCGCACCCGGTCGGCCGTGGCCTGCCCGACGCAGGCGATCTTGACGCCCGAGAATGCCCGGGCGTCAAGGCCGAACTCGTTGAACTTCTCCCACACCGCGCGCACCGCGTTGGTGGACGTGAACACCACCCACTGGAAGCGGCCGTCGACGAGACCCTTGACCGCGCGCTCCATCTGCGCGGGGCTGCGCGGCGGCTCGACGGCGATGGTCGGCACCTCGATCGGCAATGCGCCATGGCTGACCAGCTTTTCGCTCATCTCGCCGGCCTGGTCCTTGGTGCGCGGCACCAGCACGGTCCAGCCGTACAGGGCGCGACTCTCCCACCAGTTCAGCTTGGCGCGGTTGGCGACTGTCTTGCCGATGGTCACCACAACAGGCCCGGCCTGGGCCAACACGCCAGCAGGGGAAGGGGTCGATTCGGTGCCGGCGAGCGTCGCCTTGTCGAGCAGGCCGGCCAGCGTGGTCTCCACCGAACGCTGCTGGCATGTCGTGCCGTTCGCGGTCACGACGGTTGGCGTGGTATCGGCCAATCCGTACTCGATCAGCGTGCGCGCCGCGTCGGGCAGATGAGACGCGGTGGCGTGCAGGATCAGTGGGCCAGGCGCGGCGGCCAGGGCCGCCCAGTCCACGTCACCGCGGACATCGGCCACGGTGTGCGCCGACCCAAGCGGCATGCCTGCGTAGGTGGGCACCGCGGTGGTGTCCGGCAGGCCGGGCACGATCTCGAAGTTGAGGTGCGACTTGGCCAGCGCGTTGACCTCCGTGATCACCGCGTCGACCGACAGCGGGTCACCGGCCACCAGGCGGACCACGTCAACGCCCGTGCGGGCCTCGGCGGCCAGCGTCTTGGCGACTTCAGTCGGATCGCCAAGCGCCGGCCGGACGTCGGGACCACCGGGAATCGACGGAGCCGCTTTGGCGGCGACATCGGACGTCTGCGCGGCATCCTCATTACCGTCATCGGCGGACTTGGGTGTCTGCGCCGGTTCGGGGCCCGATGGCGGCGGCAACTCGGAACCCGCAAGGGCCAGCACCGCTTCGGGGACGTCGGGATCGGTGAACACCAGTGCGGCGTTGGCCAGCACCTTGCGGGCCCGAGTCGTCAGCAGCCCGGGGTCACCCGGTCCCGAGCCGACGAACGTGATGCGGCCGGGCTTCGGCTTACGCCCTCGCATACTCACCTGGCGAGTCATCTGTCTCTCCCAGCTTCTACCAACACGTCGCGTGCGCCCAGTTCGAACAACTCCGCGGCGACCGAGAGACCCAGCTCCCGAGCCCGACCGGGTGTCCCGATACCGGACGCACGGATCACGTCGGATCCGTCCAGTGCCGCTACGCAGCCGCGCAGCGACAGCTCTTCGAAGACGCGGCCGTCCTCATCGATGGACTCGACCACTTCCGCGATCGCGCCCACCGGTGCGGAGCAACCCGCCCCCAGTTCGGCGAGCAGGACTCGTTCAGCGGTGACTGCGGCGCGCGTGTCGGCGTCGTCCAACTCCGCCAACAGCGCGATCAGCCCGGTGTCGCCTGCGCGGCACTCGACCGCGAGCGCACCTTGAGCCGGCGCTGGCAACATCTGCACCGGCTCGAGAGTCTCTGTGACATCGCCCAATCGCCCCAGACGGGCCAATCCCGCCCGCGCGACCACGATGCCGTCGAGATCACCATTGCTAACCCTGTTCAACCTGGTATCAAGGTTGCCTCGAAGGGGGCGGATTTCCAAACCGAGACCCAATGCTCTAAGCTGCGCGGCCCGTCGCGGGCTCGAGGTGCCGATCACCGAGCCTGCAGGCAACTCGCCGAGCACCATCCCGTCGCGGGCCACCAACGCGTCGCGGGCGTCTTCGCGTGGGGGTATTGCCGCGATGAGGAACCGCGGATCGGGGGCAGTGGGCAAATCCTTGTACGAGTGCACGGCCATGTCGACGCTGCGGTCGTGGATGGCCTCCCGCAACGCGGCCGTGAACACGCCGACACCGATGTCGGCAACCGGCTCGGTCGACCG